>CAZLLL010000271.1:0-5255 GCA_964560255.1 uncultured Methylomonas sp. | reverse complement strand
ACTGTGTGGTAGCGATATATAAGGTGTTACTATGACAACGCCGACAAGAAGGGTCTTGCTCTGTTTCAATCTCTTCCAGGCGATTACCGCCAGTCAAGCCTTTAAACCAGCCTCCTGCGTGTACAGACTCATCCATCTCTTCATGGATCGGGTTGTGTGTGTACTTGACACCTTCCGAGGGCTCCTCAATATGACAGGACTCACTACAATCGACTTCAGTATTTTCTACCTTATGTGGATAATCAACCACTTCACGATGACAATCTTTACAGGGAATACTGCCATGCAAAGAACTTGCATAATGGCTGCGACTAATGGTCGAGCTACGCATCACGCCATTTTCGTCTATATAACTTAACCCTTCATAAGCATGGCAGGATAAACAGCCATCTGGATCACTATAGCGAGGGTTGGCAATGGCACTAAAGCCACTGAACAGTGTCAATACTAACAATACGTAACGCAACATCTTTATAATCTACCCTCAACCGGTACTATGGAATGTGACAATATAATGTGCGCATTTGATTTGTCTTTTTGTCCGTATTATTTGTTGCAATGCCTCGAATACGAACAAAAACCTTGCGTCAAAAGCACACGTTATTTCATTCTTATGCCTATAAAAAAGAACCCACAATTACCACAGAGATAACGGTCAATAATATCATTGCATTGAAAACACTCACGACGCTAATGGCAGGGCCGGTTTGAGTGGCGGCTGTCGAAACATCATCAGATGGGCCTAATTTAACTTCATCAAAATGTACAGCTTCCCAGTTAGGAACGGGTAAAATTTCAGTTCTTTTTTTAATTCTTTTTGGCTCGTTGATTTTATGTCTGGGTGGCGTAGTCCACGCCAGCGCATTCCAGTCACAGACATCCACACACTCGTGACACGACATACAAGAGACCTGATCAACAATAGCGATCTTATCGACCATTTTAATGGCACCACACATGCAATTCCGTGCACAGATATTACAGCCGGTACAACGCTCTCTGGCGACCCGAATGCGATGCGCAAAAGGTAGGTTTGCGGTGATACGATTTACCAGCCCATCTGCCGCACCAATCGGACACATAAACTGGCAATAAGCACGGCCTTTGCTGGCAAACACACCGAGCAATAACAATAAGCCGAGATTCACCAAACCCACACTAGACATCAAAAATACCATTCCACGGTATTCCCCACTCATCGCTTCTATCAGGCGTGGTATGGTGATGAAATTACATAAACTACAGGCACTAATTCCCAGTGCAGGCATTGCAACCAGAAAAAAACCAAAATAGCCGTAGCGAATTTGTACTTGAGGTAATGAGCGAAATTCAATTTTCCAGCGATCATTTAGCATTCGTGAACTCAATTCAGCCAAGCCGCCGACAGGACATAAATAACCACACCACACTCGCCCAAAAAACAAGGTGGTTAATAAAATCAGTGCAAAGGCCATGACACCAATGGATGCAGCATTGACATGTACAAAAAAATCGTTCCAGCTCATTCCTGGAAAATACAAATAAAAACGTCGCATACATAAGCTACCACATAAATCATCACTGCCGACGAGTTGTGGTAGAAAAGCCAGAGGCCCTAACATTGTTGCACTAGCCAGTAGTATCATAAAATACCGATACTTCTGTATTTTAGGTATCGCTTTTATATTTTCTATAACTTGCATGGTTATACCTCTTTATAATTTTTAGTCTTCAAAATCATGGCAAACTAAACATAATTGGCCATCTTTAGCAGGCAGACGCAATAATGCCTCCTGCGTAATGCGTTGATAAGAGAACTGTACCTTCATTTTATGCCGTTGGTTAAACTCTGCTAACCGCGCTTCTTTATCCGCTGAAAATACTTTATCCCAAGGGTGCTCCTGATACTCTATACCTTTGTCCAGATCATCAATTAATACCTGTTTGCCTGCTGGCTTTTCTGGATCAATCACACCATATTGGTGCGGTGTATGACAACTAACGCACATGACCTCTTGTTTGTCAGAGAGTGGTATAAAAATATTTAATTCTTTACTGTGTTTTTCTATGCGCTCCAGCATTTCCTTTTGTGCCGGTTCGACCTGATGCTCAACCGCATTAAAATGCGGATCTTTAAGATGGCAGCCATAGCAGACCTTCTCTATAGGCAGGCGTAACTTTAATTCTGTCAGTTTAAGTTTTTTCTCTCTATCAGGCACTTCTTCATGGCAGAAAGTACAGTTTTCTTTCTTTATTTCACCTTGCTTATCCAGCATCACATGAATATTTTCACGCTGAGTTTTTTTCTCGTCATGACAGCGATAACAAAAACTGGTCAAACGTTGATAACGACCACCCACTAAAAAGTCTGCCGTACTTGTATCGACTTTATCCACTGGGGTTTTATCTATATCCTTTAAGCCATGACAGGTCGCACAAATAAGTTCATCGTCTTCCCCTAGCTTTAATTCTTTTGGAACATTAATGGCTTTGGAAGGTTTAACGCCCACAATATGATGGAAGGGCGGTAGCTTAGGCTTTTCATCGGCTTCATCTGCCTGTGTTGCTGTCGATAAAACGGTTAAAATCAACTGGCTAAATAATCGTATATTCATCATCACAAGCCTGTTTGCACAGCCATGCCATGGGTATGACATTCTATACATGAACCACTCACTCTATGTACCCCGTTAAGTCCATTGCCAGTATCTTCTGCAGTCGCTTCTACCGTTTGCTTGGCCTGATGACATACCACACAATGTTGCGCATAATTGCCATTTTCAATATGCACAAGAACGGGTTGCTCACGTAATTCTGGGGTTAATAACGTCGCCGCTGTATCAGTGCGATCCATCATTAGCTTTGCATTATGTGTACTATGCATCACATGACAGTCGGTACACTCCACTAAAGTCCCGTACTTGTAGTCACTCTCCCGCAGGCCTGAATAGGTACGCTGGCCGGTGCCGATACGTATCCCATGAATATCTATAAATTGATAATTTCTTGCCATAGATACCAGCGGGTCATTGGGATAGCGAGCCGTCATAGTAAATTCTGGTTGCTGTTTATCCAGGTTATGACAACGCAGGCAAAAATCAGTTTGATTGCGATACGGTAAATCCAGTCCGAGTCCCTGCTCAGGAAAATGCGTCAAATCAACATTGGCTTCAAAATCACCATCCATATCAGAGCTTGCATGACAGGCAATACAATCTTCATCCGTTAAATGACTATCTTCAGTCACGGAAAAATTATGATTTTTAATTTCATCCATCACTGGGTTATTAGGTAAGACCTCAGTGTTATGACAAATAACACATTGCCTTACAGTCTCTGTCCCGTTCTGTCCATGGCAACCAGTACAGGTGTCGTAGCCAATATTTTGTACAATGTCGCGTATAGCGGGTGCTGTTGCATGAATGTTTCGTCTAACATGACACGCCGCGCAATCGCTAAGTCCCCAGGAGCTACCATCGCCACCGTGGGTTGTGGTCAATATTAATTGGTTGTCGACAAGAGACACATCACGTGCTAACAATATCTGGCTCTCTATCATTAAACAAGAAAGCAATACAACAAGAAAATATATGCGCACGTTTCTATACATAATTACTGATTGTGGCAATCACGGCAATAAAATGAATTATGACATTGGCTGCAATTCGCAGGCATCATGCGTGATTCCAGGCCATGACGATTAATATAGTTCAATGGATGATAGGAGCGGTTAAGTGTATCGCGGCGAAAATGACAATCAGTACAAAATTTTCGATCCAGATGACAGGTTTCACAGATGGCGGTTCCTTGTTTAGCATCTTCCTGATGATTCTGAATATAGCCAAAATTATGATCTGCGGGCCAGATTTTTTTCGGGTCATCATGGCAGACATCGCAACGCCAAGGGGCACGTAAAGCCTCTACGTGACAATCATGACATATGGCTTCTAATGATTCGTTTGCAATAGTATTCAGAACTTTGCGTTTGCTTTCATCATGCTCATCATTTTTTTGAAATGCATGGCACAGCAAGCAACTATCGCCCTCCTCTTCCATCACAGGGTAATGCACTTTATGCGGATAATAGATATCACTACGCTTATCGCGCTTTTCCCACCAAGTTTCTTCCTTCTCTTTTTTCGTGCTGAGTTGTAATTCAGGTAACTGTAACGCGGGCAGTTTTTTCTCAATCACTTGTCCGGCTGACACACCAAAGACGGTTAGGCAAAGTAAAAAACGAGCAATAATCCAACGCATTACATTTTGACCTTGGGCTGAAAATTATCGAAATACCAAGTCGCCTGCAGACCAATTCGGTACTCATCATCTAAACGAGAATTTGCAATATAAGTACCTGACATATCAAGAAAAACATCGCTATAAAGTTTGTAACGGTATTTCAGTTCGGCTCCCACTGATTTATTTTCACCCTTTTTGACAACACGAAGAGGGCTTTGATCCAGTGAAAAGGCAAGATTAAAATTCAATAAGGATTTAGCGGATAGTGAATACTTTGATCCAAAATATAAATTATAGGTGCTGCTGAGACCAAATTCGAGCATATCAAAATCAGCCCTTAACTCCCAGTCACGAAAATAAAAGCTACGTACGCCAAGTTGAGCACCGTAGCCAATATCTTGGCCAGAATTTCTTGCCGCCCGTTTCGCGTCAATATGATAACTAAAGGTCTTTGTGATGGATTGATCAAAACTTAATACAAGCAAATCTTGACGACCATTATAGTAATTACTGTAGAATCGCTCTTTGAAGGTAGGATAAGGTGATTTTGGCTCATACAATGAATAACTTGCCCGAAAACGACTGTCTTCGCTAATATCCAGCATCAAACTGGCGTATACTTCTTCAAAAACACCGGTGTGGGTTTCCAGCGTAGCCATAAAGGCTAGTTCATAACTATGCAGGTAACTTTGCTGAAATTGACCGGTGATGGTATTGCCCATAGTCAGCCGTGTAGAGGTGCGATCATCATGAAACTGCTGGAATCCAAAGCGAAATAGCCACGTATCAATAGGCATCATTGTATTAGCCCAGCCGATCTGCTGGGTACTCATCAACTCCATACCATACAGCCAGTCACCTGTCACTGATTTGACATCTTCCTGACGTGTCGGTCTGCCACCATAGACATTAAAGGATAAGCCATATTCTGGTAGTTGATATAAAATATCTGCCCCATCCAGGCTATAAAATCCTAGACTATCAGAGCGCTGAAAGCGCCCTCCTTTAAAGGTTACATTCCATTCTTGAATTTTTTT
>CAZLLL010000270.1:0-5263 GCA_964560255.1 uncultured Methylomonas sp. | reverse complement strand
CTGCCCACCCTACTTATTTTGTAAAGGAGTTGTCCCGTATTAAGTTGGTAGCCCATTTTAGATTTAAAATATTTTATGACAGTGGGTTACCGTTAGAAATGTGCACGAAATAATGTGAGAAATTGACTTTTTTTATCCGTCTTCTGCGGTGTATCAATCCTTGCGTAGCCAGCTATGCGCCTATTAATACGCCTTGAATACGAACAAAAAGACAAGTCAGAATGTACAAGTTATTTGATTCCCATTCCTAAGTATCCTAGCTGCGGCCTTTGCCACCAGTAGAAATATAATCCGATAGTGCCATTTGCTGCTTACTAATATTGGCAACAGAATGATGTACACGCTTGATTACCGCACGCATAAAATCAAACATAAGTTTTGGGTGCTCGGTTATCAGTGGCCTGATATCCTCCTCTTTGAAACGTAATAATGATGCATTTCCCAATGCCATTACCGATACAATATGGGGCGTTTCGTCGATAAAGCTTAATTCACCCACTAAATCGCCTTTTTCCAGCACATGCAGAACCTGTGTGCTCTTATCTTTCTTTTTTTCCTTAACCAGTGCCAGCCGCCCTTCGCAGACGATGTAAAAACATTTGTCCACATCTCCTTGATGAAACAGAAATTCACTATCCTTCAGGATATAGACACAACGAACCCGCTCTGCCAGTGTTTGCGCACCCTCTTTGCCAATGTACTGGCCTATCGGCGCATCCATGATTAATTTTTTTGCTTGTTTAATATCAGGTTTTTTCATCAGTCATTCCAGTTTTATTTAATAAAGATTGTTGTTTGAAAAACGTTTTTGAGCCGCTGGATATTTTGCAATCAATCTGGATGTTATTGAAGCAACTCAGCGAAAAACGTCACGATGTGGAAAACCAGTACGCACGTATCGTTCCAGAAAATGGCAATGAACCGGCGATGGATGCCCTGACTAAAGTATTCGAATTGCGCGAGTTTTTCGAGTGGCGAGGGCTAGGCTCGATAGATCACTCTGGGGTAAAAATGCGTGATGCCTATGCAGCTTATGATGCGGAACATAAATTTACCGTGCCTAATCTAAAAATTGCCGACCCCAAATCTTGCCAGTGTGGCGAAGTATTAAAAGGCGTCATTCGCCCTTGGGAATGCAAAGTATTTGGTACCCAATGTAACCCAGAAACACCCATGGGTGCGTTAATGGTTTCAACTGAAGGAGCTTGTGCCGCCTATTATAATTTCGGCGATCTGGATGAGTTGTTGCAAAAAAGAGAGGCGGTTAACGCATGAGTAGATTCTTCGTGTTAAACCTTTGGGAACGCAAAGTATTTGCTGGCCAATGTAGTCATGGAACACATATGGGTACATTAATACCCTCTACGTGCCACCTACTATACAATGGTGATCTGGATGAATTGTTGCAAAAAAGAAAGGCGGTTAACGCATGAGTATATTCTCCGTGGTAAACCTTTGGGAACACAAAGTATTTGCTAGCCAATGTAGTCCTGAAACACATATGGCGTTAATGCTCTCTACGTGCAGCCTATTACACAATGGCAATCTGGTTGAGTTGCTACAGAAAAGAAAGGCGGTTAGCGCATGAGTAGCCAACCCATCGTAAACCTTCGACAACGCAGTGGCAAATGCAATGCCGATACTATCACCATGGCGCACGGCAGTGGCGGTAAAGCCATGCGTGATCTGATCGACGATGTATTTGTCGGTGCTTTTGATAATGACGAACTTAACAAATTAGAAGATCAGGCACGTTTTGATTTAAGTGCACTCACCGCCTTGGGTGACCGACTGGCGTTAACTACCGACTCTTACGTTGTCGACCCCCTGTTTTTCCCCGGTGGCGACATCGGTAAACTGGCGATTACCGGCACCGTTAATGACTTGGCCGTCGGTGGTGCCAAGCCTTTATATCTAACTTGCTCCATGATCATAGAAGAAGGCATGTCAGTGGATGAGCTACGCACGATTGCGGCCTCTATGCGACAAACTGCTGATATTGCGGGCGTTAAAATTGTCACCGGCGATACCAAAGTGGTACCGCGAGGTGCCGCAGATAAATTGTTTATCAATACTGCCGGTGTCGGTGTTATTCCAGCAGGTATCAATATTGGTACAGATCGCGCTCAGGTAGGAGACGTTATTGTCATCAATGGTTATATCGGTGATCATGGCGCTGCCATTGTCGATGCGCGCGGTGACATGGCTTTACAAAATACTATCGCCACCGATTGCCAGCCGTTAAATTCTTTAATCACTGCTATGTTAGCAGTATGTCCGGATATTCATTGTATGCGCGATGCCACACGCGGTGGTATTGCGACGGTGCTGAATGAATTTGCGCAAGGTAGCCAGGTCTGTATCAGGCTCAAGGAAACCGCCATACCCATGCGCGAAGAAGTGCGCGGCATGTGTGAAATTTTGGGTCTCGATCCACTCTATCTAGCTAATGAAGGCAAGGTGGTCGCAATCATCCCCGCACACGCTGCTGATCAAGTTATCGAGGTCATGCGCGCACATCCTGACGGTCGCCATAGCGCCATCATTGCTGAGGTGACAGAGAAACCAGCGACGCGCGTTATTCTTACCACCCTGTTTGGCGGCGAACGAGTGGTCGACATGCTGGTGGGTGAACAACTACCCAGAATCTGCTAATGGCACTTCTTGACTACCAAAACATTGCAGAAGATACCGGCCTGACGATCAGGGTAAACGGTAAACCTTTGCATATTGATTATCATGAGCTGGAAGCTTTCCACCGTGGCGATTCATGGTTTGGCTGCACGGTTGGTTTTCGGGCCATGCAAGTGGCTGCTACAACATTCGCAAAAACATCACCCTGGTCACGGGAAAATTTAACCGTAGTCAGTGGTCACCCAGGTTCAGGTGTTAAAGGCGCTATTGATTTAGTGACCCAATGTGTGAGTGCGAAACGTTTTCGTTTGCTTGATGAGTCCGCTAGCAAAGCCTGCAGTCGTGCAATGAAGTTTGAATGGTGGCTCAGCAATGGCGACATTACTGTGCATATAAAGTTGCGCAATGATATTGTGCCGGAAGCCTTTTACCAACTGCTTGATAGACTCAATACCCATAATGAACAGGCCACTGATCAAGATAGATTCAAGCAATATAAACAAGACTTGAGTTGTCAGCTTTGGCAGCAGCCATTGGATGCTGCTTTTAACGTTGCACTATTGCCAACACCGTTGAGCCATGGAGAACACCCTCATTTTGGAGATTTATCTCATGCATGAACTAGGTATTACTCGAAATATAGTGGCTATTGTCACAGAACACGCTGGCGAAAGTCGGGTAAAACGTGTCACTCTTGATATAGGTAAACTATCCGCTATTTTGCCAGAATCAATTCGTTTTTGTTTTGATGTCTGCAGTAAGGATACCTTGCTTGAAAATGCAACATTGGAAATCAATGAAATCCCAGGACTAGGCCGCTGCAATTCCTGCGGCGCAGAAATTGAACTAGATCAGCTTTTTGGCCGTTGTTTGTGCGGTAGTCATTTGATTACTTGCATTGCTGGCGAAGAACTTAAAATTAAAGAGATGGAGGTTTATTAAAATGTGTGTAACCTGCGGTTGCTCCGATAACGCTAAAGCCACTGTAACTGACCTTGATAGCGGTAAGGTTGTTACAATTGAACATGATCATAGCCACGAACATGATAACCACCCTACTCATGACCACAGTCATGAACATCATGTGCATGATCACGACCATGAACATCCACATAGTCATGAGCACGACCATGATCATTCTCCTGCACATACACATGCAGGAATGCATGGCACCACCATAAGCCTGGAAGCTGAAATTCTGGCCAAAAATGACTTGCTCGCAGAACGCAACCGAGATTGGTTTGACGGCAGAAATATTTTGGCGCTGAACCTAGTCAGCTCCCCTGGTTCCGGTAAAACCACGTTGTTGGAACGCACTATTACCGATTTAAAAAATAAACTGCCCATCAATGTTGTTGAAGGCGATCAAGAAACCGTTAATGATGCCGAACGGATTAAAAGTACCGGCTGTCGGGTAGTACAAATCAACACCGGCACCGGCTGTCATTTGGAAGCGGATATGCTGGCACGGGGTATCAAAGAACTGCAACCGCCGATGGATTCAGTGGTCATGATTGAAAACGTCGGCAACCTGGTTTGTCCGGCACTGTTTGATCTAGGTGAAAAATGCAAAGTCGCTATTTTATCGGTCACCGAAGGCGAAGACAAACCGATTAAATACCCGCATATGTTTCGTGCGGCTGAAGTCATGATTTTGAATAAAATTGATTTACTACCCTATGTAAATTTCAATGTTGATGACTGCATTAACTATGCAAAGACAGTAAACCCAGATATTACAATTTTCCAATTATCAGCCACCACTGGAGAAGGTATGAATGACTGGTTGCAACAGCAGATGCAGAAAAATTCTGGGAATGAGGCGATAGCTTAATGCTAAGCCTGTTGTTGATCGGTTTCCTGATCGGCATGCGTCATGCTTTGGAGGCGGATCATGTAGTTGCGGTTGCTAGTTTGGTTAGCCGCCCTAGCAACAGGAATGACGCCCTCAAGCAAGGTGCTGTTTGGGGCTTAGGGCATACTATTACCTTATTTCTATTTGGTTCTGTTGCGATATTGATTGATAGCGCAATATCGCAGCAACTCGCTAGCACATTAGAATTCGCTGTTGGCCTGATGTTGATTTTCTTAGGAATCGACGTATTACGCAGACTGTATAAAGAACGTGTACATTTTCATTTGCATCAACATGAACAAAACACCCATCACTTTCATGCCCATTCACATGCCGGTGAAAAGGAGCATGAAAATAGTAAACACCAGCACACACATGGCTTTCCTAAACGAGCGTTATTGATAGGACTGATGCATGGTATGGCTGGATCAGCTGCATTGATTATTCTGACATTGCATACCGTGCAGTCACCGCTAACAGGACTGCTTTATCTACTGTGCTTTGGTATCGGTTCCATAATCGGTATGGCAGCCCTTTCAGTAATTATTGCCATCCCCCTGCGTTACTCTAACGGACTGACATGGCTGTATAACGGCTTACAGGCTGTTGTGGGTGTAGCAACACTGTCGCTGGGGAGCGTTACCGCGTTTAATTATTTAATGTAGCAAGGAGGAACATAAGTGATTTTCTACAATACCCGCTTATTGTCAGCACTCTATTTCGGGAGCTGGAAATAAATAATCGTCCAATATTGGGCAGGATTTTTGTTCGTAT
>CAZLLL010000269.1:0-5266 GCA_964560255.1 uncultured Methylomonas sp. | reverse complement strand
AAAAGATTGCCCACCCTACAAATGATGGCTTGTCCCGTCTTAAGTTGGTAGCCGACTTTGCTCTCGACAAAACCTATTCAGAAGTGGGCATGAAATAAGTTGAGCAACTGACGCAGGACTTTTATTTGTCTTCTTTGTTACGTAAACAGTTACGTAGCCTGCTATGCGCCTATTTATACGCCTTGAATACGAATAAAAATGCTGCGCCAGTTGCCCAACTTATTTCGTGCATGTTCCTAAAGTAAAAGAAGAACTAACACCAGCTCCTAGCAAAATCTATCCACACTTACTATCTCCACAATTTAAACAAGTCATACAGCCATCCATCAATACTAAGGCCTTAGTATGACACTTACTACAAAGCTGTGCCTGTTCTGGAAAGGCATCGCTTTCACCCTTTTGTTCACTATGCTTTGCTTCAAACTCTTGACGTTTTTCGGCCAAAAATTGCTTCTGGTGGGCCTCAAGCTCCATATCCTTTAACAGACCAATTTGCTTCATATGCTGTTCTATCGCATGACCAATTTCAGCGACTAAAGAAGGCATATAAACGCCGCCTTTTTTAAAATAGCCTCCTTTAGGGTCAAATACCGCTTTCAGCTCTTCTACCATAAAGGTAATATCGCCCCCTTTACGAAATACTGCTGAAATAACCCGTGTTAATGCCAGTACCCATTGAAAATGCTCCATATTTTTGGAGTTAATAAACACTTCATAGGGACGACGCTCTTCATGCTCGGTGTCCATATTGAGTATCATGTCATTAATGGTAATGTAGAGCGCATGTTCAGATTGAGGCGTTTTAATTTTATAAGTGGAACCAAATAGCATCTCAGGGCGCAGTAATTTTTCATGCATACTTTCGAAATCCAATAGCGGCTGAACGTCTTGCGGCGCAGTTTTTTCCTCTTCTTTAATAGCGACTTTATAGCCTATAATTTTTTGATCTATTTTTATGCTCATTGTTTTAGCCTAGTTTAGAATTTACCGTAATAGCCTTCTTTTAAGGCATCAAACAAATTAGCGGCGGTATGCATTTCACCATCATATTCAATTTCTTCGTTACCTTTTACTTCGACAACCTGTCCATCTTCCAAAGTAAATTGATAGGTAGTATTTTCCAGATCCGATTCTTTAACCAGAACCCCTTGAAAAACTTCTGGATTAAAGCGGAATGTGGTGCAGCCTTTTAAGCCTTGATCATAAGCATATTCATAAATTGATTTAAAATCTTCATAGGGAAAGTCTGTCGGCACATTGGCTGTTTTAGAAATTGACGAATCTATCCAGACTTGCGCTGCCGCTTGTACATCGACATGCTGTTTCGGGGTAATAGTATCTGCTGTAATAAAGTAATCAGGTAATTGCTCATCTTTTTGCTCACTATAGGGCATCGCTTTACTATTAATTAAGGCACGATAGGCCAGTAGCTCATAGGAAAAAACATCAACTTTTTCTTTGGTTTTTTTGCCTTCACGAATCACGTTACGTGAGTAATGATGTGCAAAACTAGGCTCAATGCCGTTACTGGCATTATTGGCTAAAGAAAGTGAAATAGTGCCCGTCGGTGCAATAGAGCTATGATGAGTAAAGCGCGCCCCCTGCTCTGCCAGTTGAGCAACAAGTCCAGGCTCTTCTTTGGCGAGTTGTTGCATATAACGGCTGTACTTTGCATGCAAGACCTTACCGGCAATCTCATCCCCGACTTTATAGCCATCTTTCATCATTTCCGGGCGTTTATGCAGCATTGCACCGTTTACTTTAAAGGTTTGCTCTAGCGCAGGTGCTGTGCCCTTTTCTTTTGCCAGATCAAGTGCTTCTTTCCAGCCTTCTATCGCTAACACTTTAGTCACTTCGCTGGTAAACCCTAATGACTCTTTATCACCATATTTCATGCCCAACATGGTTAATGTTGAACCTAGGCCAAGATACCCCATCCCGTGGCGACGTTTAGAGACAATTTCTTCACGTTGCTTTTCTAATGGCAGACCATTTATTTCGACCACATTATCCAGCATGCGGGTAAAAATACGAATGGTTTTACGATAGCTACCCCAGTTAAAAGCCGCATTATTGGTAAACGGATTTTCAATAAAACGGGTTAGGTTGATAGAGCCTAGAAGGCAGGACCCGTAAGGGGGTAAGGGTTGTTCGCCGCATCCACGATTAACAATTGTTTCAGTTAGCCATGTATCTGATTTTGGTTCATAGAGGTCATAAACGGTTGCGACACTTGCATCTTCAATACTTATAATTTCAGTTGTTGCTAAATACCCATTATCAAATGTACTCACTAAATCTCCGACTATTAGCTCATCTAGCCGCTTATCTTTATTGATAACGCCATTATCATTAACAGTATGAAAAATATGTGCCTTAGTTGCAAAAAGTACTTTGTTATTGGCAAACGATACTTTTAAAACAGCTGCATTTTCGTGCTTTTCGACGGTTTCAACAACTCCTGAACCATCAACCGTTGAAATAATATCTCCTACTTTAATTGTTTCAACTTTCCGTAACCCCTGAGGGGTCTGCACTAGTGTACCTTCTGCTAGACACGGATTGGTCGCTCGGATATCCTCACAAAACCAGTTATTATTCATTTCATTGACCTTATCAATCAGAATGAACCCAGGTTCAGCATAGTCATAAGTGGAAGACATGATAATGTCCCATAAACGGCGGGCTGGCATTGTTTTACTGATTTTACAGGCTACCAAACCATCTTCATTTTCGACATAGCCTTCGGTATGCGGTAAATCACGCCAGATAATCAGTGAGTTATCCTTTAAATCCAGATTATCTTCTTCTAATTCACGTTGCATAATAGGAAAAGATAAAGACCAGGGATCATCTGCTTTAACAGCTTCAACAAATTCTGAGGTAATCAGTAAAGACAAATTAAATTGACGCAAACGACCATCTTCACGCTTGGCACGAATAAACTCAACGGCATCAGGGTGCCCGATATCAAAGGTTGCCATTTGTGCGCCACGTCGTCCACCTGCGGAGGAAACGGTGAAGCACATTTTATCGTAAATATCCATAAAGGATAAGGGGCCAGAAGTGTAAGCACCGGCTCCAGAGACATAAGCATCTTTAGGTCTGAGGGTTGAAAATTCATACCCGATGCCACAATTATGAATCACCATTAAGCCATTATTGCCCGCTAAATAGTTATTATGTGACTCAACAGTGAAGTCATAAAAAGTCTCCCCAATCTCTAAATGACGTTTAATTTCTTGAACTGGGCGTAGTTGACGCACAAAATCAATTTGTTCTTGTAGCTGAGGAAATGCGGCTGACCAGCGATTGAGATATATTCGACTGATTGTGGCGTGCTTATGTTTACTATGATAAAAACCATTGTGCTGTTTTTCCATAGGTGACAATTCTGTTGCACAGCTTTCTAACGCACTTTTTAAGGTAGTGGTCATAACATAGTGGTCATATTGCCCAGCAGCAGTCTTGTGCTGTTTGATACGCTGTTTTTTACCGCTGTCCGCCATAAACGCAGACAATGCTATTAAAAATTCAGAATCAGAAACTTTAAGGCTATATCCGCCCACATCATTCATAACATTTCCATTATAAACATGTGAGCGCGCTTTTCTGTGAGTCATACCCGCATGAACCCCAAACAAGGCGAGTAAACTTTGAATTTCATCAGCAAAACTTTTATTTTGACAGTTAAAGGTCGCACTGCCACACTCAGTATTAATCATGCCATCAGTATCAATTAAGCCTGCAAAAAAAGGCAAAAAGTGTTTTTCTGGCGCTTGCTTGATCCACAACGGTACTTTTAAAGAATGTGTTTTTTTACCGATTTGTTGATCAATCAGTTCACTCGCGGCACTGGCTGCAACGCTCGCAACAGTGAAATCCCAGACAGGGGTATTATTAGGCGTAACGGTGCTAACAACTTTGGCATGACAATGATAAAATTTTTCGAAAAACAAGGCATAACGTTCAACGACTTCTCTTTCTGCTGAGCGAATTTTAAAGACCAGACGTTTGCCATGCATTTCTGCTTTTTGTTGCCATTTTTCATGCAAAGGGGAATCGTTTATTTTCTTCTCATACGCGGAACCATCCCCTAAATGAGCCCCTGAAAACCAGGCTTTTAAAGCTGATTTTTTATCTGCTTTCCATGGTGTTTGATGATGAACGAGAGCATCAGTTGAACTGATATCATCCGCTCGCACATACTGTAAATTCTCATCTCTATAAACAAGCACAGGGTGCTTGATAGAGGTCGTCAAGGTACCTAAATGTGATGTAATCTGGATATTTTCATGCTTAGGCACATGGGTTGTCATATGCTTTTGAATTGAGCGCATTTCAAAACGCCCTGTTTGTTTATCGTAACTTAAAATTTGTTGGTGCTCTTCAGTGACCGCTTGCTCAGCAGTGACATAGCCGTGCTCTGTTACCACCAATGTATCAGGAGAAACACAGCCAGCCTTGAGCGTAAGTCCTGCTTCATGCACCTTGGCAAGGATATCATCCATAGAGTCGACGATAGATCCTGAGACAGTACAGTTAATGGTTGAAGTCGCAGGCTTATGCTCAAGTGCGCCAGCGTTAGAAATAATACGTCCAGCAGGAATCACACCTTGCCGTAAAGCCCACAAAAATTCCTTATAATACTTTTCCTGTTGGGCTTTACCTTTTTCAACACTGGATAAAGCCTTGGCGACGCGCTGATAAGTCTCATCAATACTGCCATCAATCGCAGTACCTGATTTGGTTTTTAAGCGATATTTTGTATCCCATATATCGAAAGAAGTATCTTGTAACGGGATTTCTATCATAGCATCCGAATCCGTGTGTCGCGGCTTGGTCATATTTCATCCTGGCATCTTGTTAGCGCAAAGCAAATTAATCATGTTTAACTACGCTCCTCTTGTAGAAGAATATCAGTCAACTTTTACTATTTTGCGCTCGGTTTATTTTTTGGGGATGGAAATAATAACACAATATATAGTGGCTGAAAATTTATTTAAACACTATATAGGGTAATTTTCTATTTCATGAGTTTTTCCAGAAAAGACCTTACAACATTATTTCGTACGCACTTAAATGCCTTTCTGGCATCTTTTATTTTTGCCGAAAAGTCATTTGCATTTTTCAAGATTCTATCCATTAAGATTCAATTCAGAGCAGCCGCAAAAACGTTAGTTTTTGCGTATCCTGTTTAAATTCCCATTCCTTAAGACGGGACAAGCCAACATTTGTAGGGTGGGCAATCTTTTCTGCCCACCGA
>CAZLLL010000268.1:0-5288 GCA_964560255.1 uncultured Methylomonas sp. | reverse complement strand
AACTTGGGCTGGGATGCCCAAAATGAGCTTTCGCAAAAGTAGGGACTCTTACAAAAGAGCCGCTATTTTACTTTTGCTATATGCCCCGTCTTAAACTGGAAACTGAACAAAGTTATACTGGATTCGCTTCCTGCTCTTTTGGTATAAATGATTCATATAACATAAAACCAACACCCACAGTGATGGCTGAATCAGCAACATTAAAAATGGGCCAATGATAACTCTGATAATATACGTCTAAAAAATCTATAACATAGCCATAAATAACACGATCAATTAAATTACCAATGGCCCCTCCTAGAATTAAGCTTAATGAAATGGCTGATAAAGTTTCATAATGTTTTAATTGTTTGATCCATATAATAAGTCCAATACTAATCGTCGCAGCTAGCACGGCAAAAAACCAGCGCTGCCAGCCACCAGCATCACTAAGAAAGCTAAAGGCCGCACCATAATTGTGCGCATAAGTGATATTAAAGCCTGGAATAACAGGGATAGATTGATACAAGCTCATATTTGTATCAATCCAGATTTTACTGAGCTGATCAAGGACTAAAATAAGTCCCGATAACCATAACCATTTCATCATAATAATGTATATATATTAAGAAAAGTAAGGTGGAGTGTCGATGCACAATCCAGGGGATGTTATCCGTTGTAGAGCACTCTTCATTCTCTTTTACAGGAGTGTAATAGCTTTAGCTATTGCTGTGTACGACAAAAAAGCTAAAGCTTTTTTATGCCTGTACTTGGTTGACCCTTAAACAGTGTCAATTACTTTTGGGAAAAAATGAAAGATGCCACATTTTTCTATTCACTTTGTTATGTTCAAAAAGAGTACAAAAACAAGTTTTTGTACTTTTAAATGCAGGCAAAAACTTATTTTTGCACTCCGAATTAGCAATACTTTCACAGTCTCAAAGCTTGGGAATAAGTGTTGCTTGCTTTTTGTGTTAGGTAACTCGCAATAAATAATCTACCCATATTGCGCAGGATTTTTGTTTGCCTTCAAGGTATAGAAATAGGCACATAGCAGGCTACGTAACTATTTCTATCACGCCGAAGACAGACAAAAAGACAAGTCAGTTGCTCAACTTATTTCCAGCTCCCTAAGTTGGTAGCCTAATTAATTAACACACTCTGAATTATAAGCAATTGTAAAATAATGTAAAACATTTTTCAAATTCAGTTTTCCAGTACTTATAAATATATCGACACCAAACAACAAAGTGCTATGCAAACTGTCGAACCTCGCCTTTACCTGCTACATTTTCGACACAACGCCCACAAAGCTCGGGGTGGTCGGTATGACTGCCGATATCTTCACGATAATGCCAGCAGCGCACACACTTTTCATGTGTGGAAGCAAGGATATTGACTTTTAAACCCTCTAGTTCTGTCTCAAGCGCATCACTAACAGCCGACTGCATAGGTAAAACGACAGCTTGCGAGGTGATAAAAACAAAGTGGAGTTCATCAGCCAGCTTATTCAGTATGGTATGGTATTCTTCACTGCAGTATAAAGTCACTTCTGCATTCAGTGAGGCACCAATAATACCTGACTTACGCAGCTTCTCTAATTCTTTGCTCAGTGTGACACGGACAGCCATCACTGTTTCCCAGTCTGAACTAGAAATAAGTGCATTTTCTTCTAGAGTAAACAAGCCTTGGTACCACTCTTGTAAATGCACTGACTCACTACGCTCTCCTGGCATATATTGCCAAATCTCATCTGCGGTATAACACAAAATAGGAGCCAGCCAACGCACCATAGCCTCCATCACATGATACATCGCTGTTTGTGCGGAACGACGCGCCAGGCTATCTTGCTGCCCGGTATATTGGCGATCTTTAATAATATCCAGATAAAATCCACCCAGGTCCATCGCACAAAAATGATGTACTTTCTGGTTAATGACATGAAATTGATATTGCTCATAAGCCTGTAACACATCATTTTGTAAATGATAGGCCCGATCAACGATCCAGCGATCCAGTGCCAACATATCTTCTGTTTTAACACAGTGCTGAGCTGGATCAAATCCATTCAGGTTTGACAATAAAAAACGTGATGTATTTCTTAAGCGACGGTACACATCAGAAGTGCGTTTTAAAATTTCATCTGATACGGTCATTTCCCCGCGATAATCTGTTCCAGCCACCCAAAGACGCAACACATCTGCGCCCAGAGATTTCATCACCGATTGCGGTGCCACCACATTACCGCGTGATTTGGACATTTTTTTACCCTCAGCATCAACAGTAAAGCCATGTGTTAAAACAGCTTTATACGGCGCAAACCCATTGATGGCAACCGAAGTCAATAAAGAGGATTGAAACCAGCCTCGATGCTGATCCGAACCTTCCAGATATAAATCAGCAGGAAAACTAAGTTGTTCACGCTGATTTAACACAGCCTGATGTGTGACACCTGAATCAAACCAGACATCAAGAGTATCTTGCGTTTTTTCATACTGATCGGCTTCATCGGCTAGCCATTCTGCCTTATCCAGCGTAAACCAGGCATCTATGCCTCTTTGCTCAACATGTAGCGCAATATCTTCAATCAACTTATCAGTCTCAGGGTGTAATTCCCCTGTTTCCTTATTAACAAAGAAAGGAATAGGCACTCCCCAGGTGCGCTGCCTTGAAATACACCAGTCTGGGCGATTTTCAACCATTCCTTCAATACGCGCCTGGCCCCAGTCTGGCAACCATTGTACTTTTTTAATTTCTTGCAGCGCATTTTCTCGCAGCCCAGCTTGCTCCATGGAAATAAACCACTGTGGCGTTGCGCGGAAAATAATCGGCGTTTTATGCCGCCAGCAATGTGGGTAGCTATGTAACATTGCTTCGTGATGCAGTAATTTATGCTTATTCGTCAACACCTCAATGACATGATCATTGGCTGAAAAAACATGCTCTCCAGCAAAAATTTCTGTGCTCGGTAAAAACACGCCATTATCGCCCACTGGGTTATCGACAGGCAACCCGTATCGCTGCCCTACCACATAGTCATCCTGGCCGTGCCCAGGCGCGGTATGTACTGCACCAGTACCTGTTTCAGCAGTGACATGGTCGCCTAAAACAATCGGTACTTTGCGGTGATAAAAAGGGTGCATTAATAATTGGTTTTCTAGGGCATCACCATGACAGTAGGCCAGAACTCGGGCATTTTCCATTCCATAACGTTCAACGGCATCATTCCACAATTGATTAACCAGAACTAAGCGCTCTTTTTGGCCATCTTTCTCACATTGTACAACGACATATTCATATTTAGGGTTTAAACAAACACCCTGATTCGCCGGTAAGGTCCACGGTGTTGTTGTCCAGATAACGACAGATAAAGGCCCTTCGCCCTCGTGCTCAGGCACATGATGACAACTGGCAAAAAATTTCGTTTCATCCAGCACTTCAAAGCGTACGTCAATGGCAGGCGAATGCTTATCCTCATATTCCACTTCCGCTTCTGCTAAGGCCGAACCACAATCTGTACACCAATGTACAGGTTTAGAGCCTTTGCTTAAATGCCCTTTAGCGTTAATTTGCCCCAGAGAACGAATAATATTCGCTTCAAATTGATAGTCCATTGTTAAATAAGGGGCATTCCACTCACCCAGAACACCTAAGCGTACAAACTCGTCTTTTTGCATTTTGACTTGTTTTGTCGCATATTCTCGACAGGCTTTACGAAATACTTCAGCAGATACTTTGCCGCCCGCTTTACCCACCTTCTTTTCGACCATTAATTCAATCGGTAAACCATGACAGTCCCAGCCAGGAATATACGGTGCATCAAAGCCTGACAGTGTTTTAGATTTTATAATAATGTCTTTTAATACCTTATTTACCGCATGACCAATATGAATCGCTCCATTAGCATAGGGGGGGCCATCATGTAAAATGAACTGTGGTTTACCTGCAAATTCTGTACGAATTTTTTGATATAAACCTGCTTCTGTCCATTTCTTTAAACGCTCTGGTTCACGTTGCGCCAAGTTGCCTTTCATTGGAAAAGCTGTTTTGGGTAGATTAAGTGTGTTTTTATAATCGATGGTCATTTTTTATTAAATCTGCAATAAAGTCTTAGCTTGCGCAGTATCCAATTGAATCTGCTGTTTTAAATCATCCACTGACTGGAAGCGCATCTCACTTCGTATTTTGTGTTTAAAATGCACTTCGACATACTTTCCATAAATATCCTGGTTAAAATTAAACAAATGTGTTTCCAATAACATTTTTGCCCTGCCATTAACCGTTGGCCGTGTACCTACATTTGCCACACCATAGATAGGCTGTGTACCTATGCCTGTCATTGTGACTGCAAAAACACCTTGTATAGGTGTGTTTTTACGTAACATCTGTATATTTGCTGTAGGAAAGCCAATTTTTCGCCCCAGTTTCTCCCCGTTAACAACTCTCCCACAGACTGAATAATCTCGGCCTAGTAACGATTTAGCTGTCACCAGATCCCCACAATTCAGAGCATCTCGAATTAAAGTACTACTCACTCGGCTTCCTTTAACAGCATAAGAGGCGGTATCAATCACATTGAAATCATATTGCTTTCCTGCTGCTTGCAATAAAGAAAAATTACCCCGCCTTGCCTTACCGAAATGAAAGTCATCCCCCACCACTAAATACTTTACATTCAAACGTCGTACCAGTATCTCTCGAATAAAATAATCAGGATCTAAATCAGCAAGCTGTTGATTAAAACTGCATATCAAAAAATGATTCACAGGCAAATGCTGAATATGCAATATTTTTTCTCTTAATCGCGTCAACCGGGAGGGTGCATTATTTTTAAGAAAAAACTCCAGTGGTTGTGGCTCAAAGACCATCACAACAACAGGTAAATTGAGTAGTTTACCTTTTTCAGCTAATTTGTTGATGACGATACTATGCCCAATATGCACACCATCAAAGTTACCTATTGTCAGTACACAGCCTTGTGTAAAGTGCTGTAACTGATTAATACCGCGAATTATTTGCATTCAGTTCTGATCTTGAAAAAATTATATTTTAACATTTTCATGCCTTATCAGTATATCCAGATGCATAAAAGACTTAGGGAGCTGGAAACAAATAATCATTCAATATTGCTAGTCTTTTTGTCCGTCTTCTGCGTTGTAGCAACCGTTACGTAGCCAGCTATGCGCCTGTTACTACGCCTTGAATACGAACAAAAATCCTGCCCAATATTGGACGATTATTTATTTCCAGCTCCCTTATTGTACGCTCTCCAGCGCATCTTGTAGTTCCTGTATTGTTTGTGGCCGATC
>CAZLLL010000267.1:0-5297 GCA_964560255.1 uncultured Methylomonas sp. | reverse complement strand
ATTTGTCGAAGGGCTTAATAATAAAATCAAAGTATTAAAGCGCCGCTGTTATGGCCTTTTTAATATCGAAAACCTGTTCCAACGCATTTCGATAGACATCGCCGGATATGATTCAAGCATTTGATTTAAATTAATTTATCACGCAAAAGGGAAAAATCCGTGTTACTTTAAAAAATATTATCTTTAAAACGACTCTTTCATTTACCCAGAATCAATCTGAAAATTTTCATCTCAAAAATACAATCACTCTTTGAATAATGCTCAGCACACGCTTTACACTGCACTCTTTAGTCACCGAAGCGCATAAGGCAATTCAGCCTTATTTGTCAAAACAAAGTATCTGTATAGATGCTACTATGGGCAATGGACATGATACTTTATTTTTAGCAGCGCATAGCCAGAAGGTATTTGCATTTGATATTCAGCAAAGCGCACTTAAGGCGACAGGCCAACGCCTGCAAGACAGCGGCTATCTTGATAAAGTGCATTTAATACAGGCAGGTCATGAAACTATGGAGCAGCATATTGATTGCAAAGAAAAAATAGATGTTATTGTTTTTAATCTTGGCTATCTACCCCACGCAGATCCTGCTATTATTACTCAGAAAAAAAACACACTCGCTGCGCTCAATCAAGCGATAAAACGGCTCAGTAGCAATGGAATCATCAGCATACTCGCTTACCCTGGCCATATGGGAGGCTATTCAGAAATGCAGGCGATCATCCAATGGTATGAAAAGCTAGATAGCTCATGCTTTGCCATTAGTATTATTCGTAGTATGCATGAAAAAACTAACTCACCAAGATTATTTACTCTACAAAAAGCCAATCAATAATGCGTGGAATTCTCCATCTTTCATTTTCTACTCAGGTGTTTTTAGCACTCTGTTTAGGCATCTTCACTGGACTTTTTTTTGGTGAAAAAGTAGCATGGCTTAATATGGTCGGTATGGCTTTTATCAAGCTGCTACAAGTTTCTATTATTCCTTATATCGTTCTATCTTTAGTCACTGGTTTAGGCTCTCTCAGCTATGAGCAGTCTAAGGAAATTGCCAAAAAATTTGCCATTATACTGCTTACTCTATGGGGTTTAGGACTAATCACAATTTTTGTTATGTCGCTTGCCTTTCCACTCTGGGAAAGTAACGATTTTTTTAGCACGAACCAAATTACTGCGACCCCTAAAATCAATTATTACGATCTTTATATTCCCTCTAACCCGTTTAAATCATTGGCTGACAATACCGTACCTGCGATCGTCGTATTTAGCTTATTTCTAGGTATAGCACTGGTTAATATAAAAAACAAAGAGCACTTCCTGCAACCCGCCAGCATAATACTCGAAGCACTGAATAAGATCACTAAAAGTATTGTTAAATATTTGCCCATCGGTATTTTTGCCATTTCTGCGGCCTCCGCAGGTACTCTGCAGCCGGATGACTTTGAAAAATTAGAAATTTATTTTACTGTTTATATCACAACCGCCTTAATTTTATCATTTTGGGTACTGCCTTTTTTTATCAGTACCATTACTCCCTTTAAGTATGCTGATATCATTCAAGGCTGCCGTAGTATTTTAATCACAGCTTTTGCCTCAGGAAATATATTTATTCTTATTTCGGTGATGGCTGAAGCTTGCAATGACATATTCAAAAAATATAATCTGCACACTGAAAACTCAAAAAAATACAATGAAATTATCATCCCTATTGCCTATAATTTTCCAGCAATGGGTAAGCTGCTTGCATTCACTTTTTTATTATTCGCAGCCTGGTTTACCAATATCGAATTAACCTTACTGCAACAACTATCACTTGCCTTTAATGGACTGTTTAGTTTATTTGCCAGTGTGCATATCAGTATTCCTTTTCTACTTAATTATTTGCACTTACCGAGCGATCTATATCAATTATACCTTTCAGGCGATGTGATCACTAAACGTTTTTCCTCGCTAACGGCGGCTGTTTTTCTTATTTCATTCACCTTATCCACAACCGCCTATTTAGCCGGTATTTTACAGTTTAAATTAAAAAAGATACTTGTCTTCCTAGGCAGTTGCATACTGATTATTAGTCTGTCCATTCTAGGGATCCAGACATTATTTAATGCCATTCTTGATCAAAATAAAGACTCGGGTGAAAAATTAAAGCGCATGCAAGTTGACTGGGATGCGCCACAAAATATCTCCTATACATTGGTCAATACCAACAAAACCGACAAAAATATCTCAACACCTAATGCCATTGTAAAGCGAGGTAGCCTACGGATTGGCTATAATCCTGCCCGTGTACCTTTTTCATTTTATAACGTAGAGCATGAATTGGTTGGTTTCGATGTCGAAATGATGAATCATTTATCCGCATCATTAGGTGTCACATTAGAATTCATACCCTTTTCTAAAGTAGGTAACCTGTATCAGGCACTCAAATCTTATCAGCTTGATATCGTTATTTCTGGTGTGCATATCAGTAGCGAGTATCTTGGCAAAGTTCTTTACACTCAACCTATCATGGACTTAACCACTGCATTGATTGTAAAAGACTATCGCAAAAAAGAGTTTTCTGATTATTCCAGATTTGGACTTACGACACATTTAAAATTAGCGACTCTGGATCAATACCCCCGACTGGATTATATAAAGCACCATTTTCCGAATATAGAGATTAGCAAGATCAGCAAACCTGATGTTTTTTTTAATGCGGATGATGAGCACTCGTTTGATGCTTATATCACCAGCATAGAGGAGGGTATGACACTGGTCATGCTACATCCAGACTACGCAGTCAGCTATGATCAAACAAAATTACACCGCTTTCCAATTGGCTATGCTGTGCATAAAGGCAACCTTGAACTACAATCCTTGTTAAATAGCTGGATAGATATCCTCAACTCGACGGGGCGTATTGCCAAATTATACGATTACTGGATTCAGGGAGAAGGTGCAAAAACTAAAAATCCGCGCTGGTCTATTCTGCAAAACCTTATTAAAGACACTCAATAATATGGCCATACTACTTTTTTCTTTACGCCAGGTACCTGATGATGAAGCGGCTGATGTCCGCGAAGTATTAGAGGAAAACCAGGTAGACTTTTATGAAACCCATGCAGGCAATTGGGGGATTTCTATGCCAGCAATCTGGTTACATGATGAGCAACAATATGAACACGCTTGCCAGTTGATCAACGAGTATCAAGAGCTACGACGTATGACTATACAAGAAGAATATGCGCGACTAAAGCAAAGCGGTGAAGCCAATACTTTCTTTAAAAACCTATGGAACTATCCTGCTCAGACAGTATTATTTATTGCAGGAATAATACTGGTACTATATTTATCGATTAAACTTGTGTTTGAGCTTGGGTTGAGCGTGTGAAAAAAGGGACAGCTTTCATTTTCACCAAAAAGTAGTTTTCACTTTTTAATATGTAAACTGCGCAGGCGTTAAAAAGTAACCGTTCAGATCCTCTTAAAAAAACTATCTTTCACCTAAGGAACGCGCACGACACACTTAGGGAGCTGGAAATAAATAATCGTCCAATATTGGGCAGGATTTTTGTTCGTATTCAAGGCGTAGTAACAGGTGCATAGCTGGCTACGTAACTGTTGCTACAACGCAGAAGACGGACAAAAAGACTAGCAATATTGGATGATTATTTGTTTCCATCTCCCTTATAGTGACTGAAAGTCAGTATTTAAGCCATTATATTTTATATCAGCCTTTTGGAGGAGTTTATAGGCTGGTCTTTCGTAAGGTTTAGCCAGCCACCTTCAGTAACGGGAGTCAGTAATTTAATTAACACTGACCCCTTTATTTTTTACTTGCCAGAACCAGCCACCTTCGGTAATCAATTGGCATAATAATTGGGCTACTGCTGTATTTTTCTTAAGTTGTAACCAATCAGCCTGAGTTAAGATAGATTGCTCGGTTAATACCTTCAAGAAAGCGACACCTTGTACATTTACATAATAAGCCTCACCTGCCATAAAAAGCTGTCCACCCTGATTATCAGTAGTCCATGCAAACCGGTAATAGAGATTTCTTTGTAACACATCTGCTGCGTCAAAACGATGATCTAGTTCATCAATCGTCGGTAATTCAATACTCGCTTCAGCTGCTAAAGCTGATAAACCAGGTTTGGTATCGGTAACAAACTTACCAAGAGCATGTGCCAAAATAGGCTCTGCTGTATCAACCATCTGATGTAACATGTGTTTTATTCTTCTCACCGCGCATGCATCAATTTCGGCGCTATGTTGAGAAATTAATAAATCCGGGTCTTGATAGCGTTTTTTTTGTAATGCCTGTTCTAGTATGGCATTAATAACGGCATCAAGCATATCTACATCCGTTGGTGCACGAAAGCCAATCGAATATGTCATGCAATCATTTAAAGCAACCCCATGATGCGCAAAATGGGGGGGTAGATATAATAAATCTCCTGGTTGTAAATTCCATATTTGGCCAGGTATAAATTCAGCGAGTATTTGCAGCTCAAGATCATCAATCAACTGGGGTTGAGCAATAGGTTGATCACCAATTTGCCATTGTCGCTTTCCCATTGCCTGCAATAAAAACACATCATATTCATCAGTATGTGGGCCGACAGAACCCGATTCAGGTGCGTAGCTGACCATTAAATCATCACGTCGCCAATCAGGTATAAAACGGAAAGGATCCAGCAAATATTGTAATTCGGGTAAATGTTTATCCACATCCTGCACTAGCATCGTCCAGTGGGTTGCGGGTAAAGCAGCAAAAACAGCATCTGTTAATGGTCCACATGTTACTTGCCAGGGTGTGCCATCTTGCGCTTGTTCTACAATAAGCCGAGACTCAATCTCAGGTTCACAGGCTAATCCCGCAAGTTCTTCGGGTGTAATAGGCGATATAAAACCTGGAAATGCCTGACGGATTAACAAGGGTTTCTTCTGCCAGTATTGTTCCAGGAACTGCTGCTGGCTTAAGCCAGTATTGAAAAATTGATTCAAGAGGGATTAATATTTAAATGAGAAAAACTGGCTACCAACATAAGATGGGGCGTTTAAAAACCGTAGGGCGCGACTTCCAGCTCTGATGCATGACTTTTTCGGTAATGTCGTTTATGAGCTGTTAATGGAAGTTACTATCAAGAAATTCCCGTTAGAGGAATAATAATTGTTTATTAAACAATTATTTATATGGTATCTCACCCTTATTATGAGCAGTCAATAGAATGTACCTCTAGGTTTTTGGTTGTCTTCCATCAGGGAGCTGGAAATAAATAATCGTCCAATATTGGGCAGGATTTTTGTTCGT
>CAZLLL010000266.1:0-5308 GCA_964560255.1 uncultured Methylomonas sp. | reverse complement strand
CGAACAAAAATACTGCCCAATATTGGACGTTTATTTATTTCCAGCTCCCTAAGGTTGAATCAAAGGGGTAAAGGGGGCAAAGTAATTTATTTAAAAAAAGTTTAGCCATGAGTTGGAGATAATTAACTCCGACCCCTTTGATTTCATTCCAGTAAATTAAAACGCAGGTATCTGCAAATAGTTACCATCTGGTTGTAAATTCCAGATATTTCCTGATACATTATCAGTAATGATCGGAGCTCCGGTAGCGAAACAATCATCGACAACGGAATTAATTGAAGTACTTTGAAGCATTAGTGTTACTGGGGGAGTGACGGTCACATCGGGAATGCTCGCCAGCTGAGCAGCAAGATCAGTAAAATCAAAACAAACATCTGTATTAATAGTTGATGGGGCATATTCAGGAGCAGCATTGATAATGCAAGCTGAAGTATCATCTGCGATATTGTTGAATGTATCTAGAAACATTGGGTTGTTAGATGTAAGGCCACTTAATGCAGACTCAAGTATATTTGTTTCTGTTAAAACTGAAATTCCGGTTACTTGAGGATCAGTAGAATCAGTATCTGGACTATCACAAAGACCTTGATCCATAGGGATAACGATACAGCCATCCGTTGTTACTGTAATTTCATTTCCATTTTGACTATAGTTAATCCCTTCCGGTAAATCATCGGTATTACAAATAGTGTTATCATCATTGCCTGACTGACCCAGTATCTGTACTGCCAAATCCGAATAGCTACCCACAAAGGTTGGTGGAAAACCAAAGGAACCGCCTGCCACATAAACAGAATCATCTGGACCGATCGCCATAAACGTTCCATTACTGTAAGGGCCGCGATACTGGGGATAATCAGGCAGAAAACTTAATGTGGGTAGGCCAGATGGACTAAAGAGATCTGGAAAAGTTAGCTCGGCGGCATCGAATAGCTCGTCTGCCTGCTGTAGGGAAACGGCAATAGCACTTTGACTGCTGATCAGACTTATTAAGGCAAAACAAAATATCAAAGCTGTAAAAGATTTTTTCATGATATATCCTCCTCTAGGGAAAGTATCTATTTTTAACATTTTTTCTATTAAACAAGCTATATTATAGATGTAAAATAAATTATTATTATGTTACTCATTTATGACTTCTTAAAATGGCAGAAGATTAAAATAAATGAAGACTTGTTTGCATCAGTGTGATTAGTTGAGAAAGTGACACTATCAGAATAATATTGAATTTCAAGCTTAGGGACGTGCACGACACACTTGAAACTGACTTGTCTTTTTGTCCGTCTTCGGTGTTGCACAACGTAGCTCGCTAGAGCTACGTTGTGCGCCTTGAATACGAACAAAAATCCTGCGTCAGTTGCTCAAGTGTGTCGTGCCCATTCCTTACTTAAAAACCACACTCAATTTTGACTCTAACATATTTTTGAAAAAAATGCATTCATTAAGTCCCACTGCCGATAAATTTTGTATTTCTTAGAGTGTAACCGTTCAAATTTCTCTTTGTAAAATAGGCGTTGAGGAGCCTTTTTCTAATAAAACCTCCCCTAGCCCCTCCTTGATAAAGAGGGGGACTGAACGGTCACCCTAGAGTAGCATGTTCCTCGCTTTTTCGTCTAGGCTGGAAATATGCTAATATGCACTTCAGTGAAGCGAGTGCACTCTGATAATTTTAATAACGTGACGAAAATATAAGGACGCAAATGATATTTGTAACAGGTGGAGCAGGGTTTATTGGCGCGAATTTTATTTTAGACTGGATGCAGCAAAGTCAAGAGCCCGTGGTTAATATTGATAAATTAACTTATGCTGGGAATTTACAGAGTCTGGCTGCATTACAAAATGACAGTCGGCATATCTTTGTTCAAGGGGATATAGCGGATGCTACTTTAATCACACAGTTGTTAAGCCAGTATCAGCCTCGCGCGATTATCAATTTCGCCGCTGAATCGCATGTTGATCGCTCAATTCATAGCCCAGAAGCTTTTATACAAACTAATGTTGTAGGTACTTTCCATTTATTAGAAGCTGTGCGTGCATACTGGAGTACACTCAAAGATAATAAGGCTGATTTTCGTTTTCTACATGTTTCTACTGATGAGGTATACGGCTCTTTAGCTAAAGATGCGCCTGCATTTATGGAAACTCATCAATATGAACCCAACAGTCCTTATTCAGCGAGTAAAGCGGCAAGTGATCATTTGGTGCGCTCCTATCATCATACTTATGGCCTACCAGTACTGACAACCAATTGTTCTAATAATTATGGGCCTTATCACTTTCCTGAAAAGCTGATTCCACTGGTTATTGTTAATGCCTTAGCAGGGAAACCACTACCCATCTATGGTGATGGCCAGCAAATACGTGACTGGCTTTATGTCAAAGACCATTGCAGTGGAATTCGCTGTGTATTGGCATCAGGCACGACTGGAGAAACATATAATATTGGTGGCTGGAATGAAAAACCTAATATTGAAATCGTGCAAACTGTTTGTGAACTATTGAACGAACTACGTCCTCACGCAGACAAGCAAAGTTATGCTGAACAAATTACTTTTGTCACAGACCGCTTGGGTCATGATCGTCGTTATGCCATTGATGCCGGAAAAATAGAACGCGAACTAGGCTGGAAACCCGCTGAAACTTTCGCGACAGGTATTCGTAAAACAGTACAATGGTATCTGGATAATCAAGACTGGGTTGCTAATGTACAATCTGGGGCTTATCAAAATTGGCTTAAAAAAAATTACCAGGATCGTACTGAATGAAAATACTTTTATTTGGAAAAAATGGCCAGCTAGGCTGGGAACTTCAGCGTAGCCTAGCACCTTTAGGCGAGGTTATTGCACTTAATAGAAAAAGTGCAGACTATTGTGGCGATTTAACTAACCTGCAAGATTTAGCGAATACTGTAAAACAAATAAATCCTGATGTTATTGTTAATGCAGCGGCTTATACAGCCGTTGATAAAGCTGAAAGTGAGCCTGAATTAGCACACATTATTAATGCAGACGCGCCTGCTATTTTAGCGCAACAGGCAAAATTAATAGGAGCCTGGTTGGTACACTATTCGACTGATTACGTTTTCAATGGCAGTGGCACCATTGCCTGGCAAGAAACAGACCAGACAGTGCCTTTAAATATTTACGGGATGACAAAGTTAGCAGGCGAACAAGCAATACAAAACTCTGGCTGCAAACATCTTATCTTTCGTACTAGCTGGGTTTATGCCACTCGGGGGAATAATTTTGCCAAAACGATGTTGCGTCTTGCTCAAGAGCGAGATAGTCTTGCGGTGATCAATGATCAGAGCGGCGCACCGACCGGGGCAGATTTACTGGCGGACATTACTGCTCATGCTATAGTCAAAGCACAGCTTGCACCTGAGTTAGCTGGCCTCTATCACCTGGTCGCCAGCGGCGAGACCACATGGCATGGTTTTGCCAGTTTTGTGATAGACACAGCACACAGGCAGGGGATTAATTTAAACACGACCGTTGATGCTATCTCCCCCATACCCACCAGCGCATTCCCCACTGCAGCAAAACGCCCCGCAAACTCAAAGCTGAATACGCACAAATTACAAACTCATTTTTCTATTACGCTACCTGAATGGCAAATGGGTGTTACCAGAATGTTAACCGAATTTCTTGAGAAATAATGATGACACAGCGCAAAGGAATTATCCTTGCTGGTGGGTCGGGAACACGATTATATCCCGTCACTAAGGCTATCTCAAAACAATTATTACCTATTTACGATAAACCGATGATTTACTATCCTCTCAGCACCCTGATGCTGGCAGGAATTCGGGATATTTTAATTATTAGTACACCGCAGGACACACCACGCTTTGAACAATTATTGGGCGATGGCAGTGACTGGGGGCTCAATCTGCAATTTGCGATACAGGAAAACCCGGAAGGGCTAGCTCAGGCCTTTATCATAGGCAAAGATTTTATTGCTAATGACCCTTCTGTATTGGTGTTAGGTGATAATGTTTTCTATGGACATGATCTTGAAAAACTACTCCATCATGCGAACAATCAGCGTGAGGGTGCAACGGTATTTGCCTACCATGTGCATGATCCTGAACGCTATGGTGTCGTCGGTTTTGATAAAAACGGTACAGCGACATCCATAGAAGAAAAACCTGAAAAACCACAAAGTAATTATGCAATCACGGGGTTATACTTTTATGATAATCAGGTAGTGGATTTTGCCAAGCAGTTAAAGCCCTCTGTGCGTGGTGAACTGGAAATAACCGATATCAACAAAATATACCTGCAACAGCAGCAGTTAAATGTGCAACCGATGGGGCGCGGTTATGCCTGGCTAGATATGGGTACTCATGAAAGCATGATTGAGGCTAGCGTTTATATTGAAACCATTGAACGTCGTCAGGGACTCAAAGTCGCCTGTCCAGAAGAAATTGCGTTTCGCAATGGCTTTATTGATGCAGAAAAACTGGCGCAACTGGCGCAACCCTTAGCAAAAAATGGCTACGGTCAATATTTGTTACGACTATTAAATGAAGGCCGTATTTTATGAAAGCAGTTCCAACCAATATTGCTGATGTGATTATCCTTGAGCCCAAAGTATTTGGTGATAGTCGTGGGTTTTTCTTTGAAAGTTTTAATCAACAGGCCTTTAATCAAGCGACTGGCTTAGATGTACAATTTGTTCAGGATAATCATAGCCGCTCTGCCCGAGGAGTATTGCGAGGTCTGCATTATCAAATTCAGCAAGCTCAAGGAAAATTGGTGCGTGTGACGCAGGGTGCTGTATACGATGTAGCTGTGGATCTTCGCCAGTCTTCGGCTACTTTTGGTCACTGGGCAGGCATTGAATTAAGTGCAGAAAATAATCGTCAACTGTGGATTCCTGCTGGTTTTGCACATGGTTTTGTGGTCTTAAGTGACAGTGCGGATTTTCTGTATAAAACGACGGATTACTATGCACCTGAATTTGAGCGCTGTATTATCTGGAATGACCCTGCTATTGGCATTGACTGGCAGTATGAGGCTCAACCACAGCTTTCAGCAAAAGATCAGCAAGGTGTTTTACTAAAGAGTGCTGAGCTATTCACATAAAAGGTTATGGAGGACGCAGGAACTCAGCAAAATACAAAAGTAGTTTACACTCAAAAAAGGTAACCATTCAGACCCCCCTTTGTAAAATAGGAGTTAAGGAATGGGCACGAAATAACTTGAGCAACTGACGCAGTATTTTTGTTCGTATTCAAGGCGCACACACGGCGCATAGCAAGCTACGTAACTGTTGCTACAACGCAGAAGACGGACAAAAAGAC
>CAZLLL010000265.1:0-5325 GCA_964560255.1 uncultured Methylomonas sp. | reverse complement strand
GATCAGGTATCGTGCATGTCCTGTCATGAGTGTGTGGACGTGTGTGACTGGAATGCGCTGGCATGGACGACACCGCCTAGACATAAAATAAACGAGCCCAAAAGAATTAAAAAAAGAGTAGACATTCTACCTGTCCCTGATTGGGAAGCAGTGCATTTTGATGGCATTAAATTAGGGCCCACAGATGATTCAACTGGTGGGGCTACGTCTGCGACAGCTGGGCCTGCCATAAGTTCGTTTAGTGTCTTCAATGCAATGATATTAATGACTGTTATATCTGTGGTGATAGTAGGTTCTTTTTTATAGTGCATTATAGAAGGTAGATTTTAAAGATGTTGCGTTACGTATTGTTAGCATTGATACTCTTTAGTGGTTTTAATGCCATTGCCAAACCTCGGTTCAGTGATCCAGATGGATGTTTATCCTGCCATGCATATAAAGGTTTGGGCTACATCGATAAAAATGGTGTGATGCGTAGCTCGACTATAGACCGTAGTCACTATGCCAGCTCTTTGCATGGTAGTATTCCCTGTAAAGACTGTCACCGTAAAGTAATTGACTATCCTCACAAAGTAGAAAATACTGAAGTAGATTGCAGTGAAACCTGTCATATAGAAGAACCATCTGAAGGTGTGAAATACACTCATAATCCCATCCATAAAGAGATGGATAACTCGGTTCACGCAGGGGGTTGGTACAAAGGTTTAACAGGCGGCAACCGCCTGAAAGAAATTGACACCGAACAGGATCCTTCCTGCCGTCGCTGTCATAGCAATACTTTATATATAGCAACTACACAGCTGGAAAAATTCAAGACTGAGTTCGATCATGCTGAAACAGAATGTGGAAACTGTCATCAGGGCCAGGCCTGGATGGGGCAATTTGGTGGCCATATTTTAAGGCGTCTGGTTGGCAGGCGCTGGAATAATCAAGAAAATAATCAAATGTGTATGGATTGCCACGCAGATATCAAAAAAATGCGTGATGTTGAACAGGAAGATCCCGACACAAAGGAAAAACATCCACCGAGTGAACGCTTTGTCCATAGTGCATCAAGTTATGCAAAAACCTTACATGGACGTTTACTTGTGGATGGTTCTGCCTTTGGTGCCTCTTGTATAGACTGCCATTCTCCAGAAGGCTGGAAGCACGAAATTCGATCGTTTCTCGACCCTAAATCAAGCTCGCACCCGGATAATTTACCTGAAACCTGTGGTCAATCAAATTGCCATGGATATGCCAAACAACCCGGTAATGAAGGGTTTACTATGACTGATATGCACGCTGTTTCCTTAGTGGGTTTAATGAAAGTGGGTAATCCCTTCAAAATAGAAGAATTACTTGATTCTAAATGGTTCTGGAGCAGCTGGCCTTTGATGGGGGCAGGATTAATATTCGTATTTGGAAGTTTAATTTGGTGGTTTTTTTACAGTAATGTCAAGAAAATTCTGGCGATTGTAGGAGGAAACCGCTTTGAGCGCGTGATGATTGGACGTAAGCCCAGAGCAGAACGTAAAAAGAGGGCCGTCAAAACCAGAATGCGCGAACCTGCTAAAAAAACAGCCGCAGAGAAACCTACTCAAAGTGCTGTATCAGCAACGCCTGCTTCAAGTAAGGTAGTTGATAAAGAACCTAGCACCCCAGACACTGAGACTGTAAAAAAACAGACGACTGAATCTGTAAAGCCTGATAACGATCAAGAGAATAAAGGAGGCTAACATGCTAAGTCGCACATTAATCTTTATACTGCTAAGCAGTTTAAGCCGTTTATTATGGGCTGATGGTTTGTATTTACAAACCTTGAAGAATACTCAGCCAACTGAAGAACAAATACAAAAATCACGCAAAAAAATCGAAGAGCATAAAAAAGTGGCTTTGCGCGGTGAATTAGAAGTGCCCCCCTTTCATAAGCGTGGCAAGGTTGATGATTCACTAACGCATAGCTTTTGTACGACCTGTCATTTAACACCACCGCATACCAAAAGCTTGCGTACACGCACTTTTATGAATATGCACACGCGCTATATCGCATGCGAAACCTGCCATTTTCGGCCTAAAGGTGTGCCGTTAAGTTACCAATGGCAAGATACGCGAGATGCAAGTTTAGTAATGGCTCAGCCCGAATTATTTCGTCAGGGCTTAAAGCCTGTCAAGAAACTAAAAGTGAGCAAGGATATTACCTTTAAAAAAGATCCTTTGGTCAAAAAAACAGTGCAGCAAAAGCCTAAAGATCCCTTTGTTAAAATTATGCCTTTTTATCAACAGCAAGCTGTTGCCTTGCGCAAAGACACTACTTTTGCTGTAGAAACTAAAAATATATGGCAGCAGGAGGCATTAAGCACCGAGAAAATTAAGCGCAGGGCACTCATTCATGCGCCTTTGTCAAAAAAAGGTCCTAAATGTGAAGCCTGTCATACCAAGGAAGAAAGCTTACTTAATTTGACAGTCTTGGGCGCAACAGCTTATCAAGCAGAAAAAATCCAGAATAATATTGTCACCCAATTCTTTAGTCGTTATACCGATAAGGAACAACGTATTCGGATAATGAGTCTATTGAAATGATAAAGCAGAGAGTGCAGCTTGCATTTTACCTAGTCTTGTCGTTATGGGTAAATGCTGCAATGGCTGCTCAGCAAATTCCGCTAGCAAAGAATATCACTACATTGCAGGCTCGCTTTAATCAGCCCAGTGATATTACCAGTGATACGCAGGGGCAGCTTTACGTACTTGATGCGATGAATTCACGCGTTGTTATCTTCTCAACCCAAGGTCAGTTTGTGCGCGAAATCAATACCGCAAAAACAAAGCATAGCTTTTACAGAGCGATGGCTTTGGCGGTTGATAAGAACGTTCTCTATATTGCCGATTCATTTCAACACCAAATCAGACGCTTTAGTTTGCAGGGAAAATGGCTGAATGACATTCCTTTACAGCCGCCTGAGCCTGATAAGGATGTCGTTAGTAAAGAGTCAGTCGCATTGCCTGAGCCAGTTGCTTTACTGGTGCGTGAAGATGAGCTCATTTATGCTGATCGCCGCTGGCATCGAATTTGTTATCTGGAATTACCGAGTGGCAAACAAAAGCACTGTACAGGTGAGCGTGGTGAAATGGAGGGACAATTTCAGTTTCCATTGCATATTGCACAAGATAGAGATGGCTATATAAGCATCGTAGATGTGCTTAATGCCAGAGTGCAAGTCTTTAATCGCAAGGGAGATTACTATTCTCAAACGGGACGTTTTTCGCTAGACAAAATGTATCGTCCCAATGGAAATGCTTTTGGTTTACATGACTTCCAGTATATAAGTGATGCTTACCTCGGGACAATCAGTATCTATCTGCATGGACGGTTTTTAGGGTTATTACAGGATGCGCAAGGCAACACTGTTAAATTTACTACACCGGTTGATTTGCACTATGAACCGTCTGGTTATTTATATGTCGTGGATACTCAAAAGCATCAAGTACACAAAATATTACTGGGCTATCAAACTTTAAAGCATTTACCGCAAGACAGCGCAGACGTGTCACGTAAAAACTGTGTTATCTGCCATTTTAGCTGGGGGAATGATGCCGACAACAAAACCTTGCGTGACCGACAAAATGTGTTACCTGTCGCCTCAATTGATATGTGTTATAGCTGTCATCATGGTGCAGTATTTGATTCAAGGCAGGCGATCCCCTTTGGACACCAGCACTCCACTGTTTATGACTCAGAAGAAAAAAAACAGGCCTATTATAAAAAACCACTACGTGAGGACAAGATTCCTGAATTCTATCCTCATAGTGCAAGGAATGATTTAGGCTGCACCAGTTGTCATACCCCGCATAACGATAATCAACAACCCCCCACTTTATATCAGGAAAATCACAATGCCTGGTTGCGAGGTGCAGACTATGGCAGTGAGCAATGTGAGGCTTGTCATGAATCAAAAGTTGAGAAATCTGGTCGGAAAAATGCCAAACAGTTTGGCATAAACCATTCCTTAGGTGTCAAAATGAATAAACCCGCCAGGAAGGAGCAGCACTTATCGACAGATGATCCGCACTTACAAAAAGGTCTGCCTAAAATATTACAGGCTGGCGGCGGTGTTCTGGCTAAAAATGATGCTATTGTTTGTCAATCCTGCCATCAGATTCATGGTGGAGAAACCAAAAACCTGCTGACTCAGACAGATGAATCAAGTGCTCTCTGTGCAAGCTGTCATCAACGTCAAGCGCCCAAAGATGCAAAAGCGGCGCGTAAAGCAGGTGTACACCCTGTTAACATCAAGCTTGAAAAACCAGTCAAAATTCGGGGTGTCAAGGTTAAAAAAGTACAATGTGCCAGTTGCCACAGCGTCCATAATGGCACACTCAGTACTGCACTTTATCCCGATAAAATCAAAGATGCTGAAAAATTATGCATAGATTGTCATGAGCGACAACATGCAAAAGATGAAAAAGATGCAGCCAAAGAAGGGATTCATCCGATGAACCTTGAGCTGGATGATGCAATCAAAATTGCTGGTGTGGATGTTAAAAAAATCGGTTGCCTGAGTTGTCACGCAGTTCACACAGGGGTACCGAATACACCCGCATTATTGCAGGATCATCGCAATGGCAAGCTGTGTGAAAATTGTCATGCAGGTAAACAGCGTGTTGTGGGGACTGATCATGATTTACGAATCACGGCTGATAAAACGGAAAACCAGCAAGAAGAAACCGCTCATCAATCCGGCGTTTGTGGTGCTTGTCATACTTTACATCGTGGTGAAGCCAAATTTCCATTCCTATCGTCAGTGATTACAGCGAAAGTTAAAGTGCGTGATAAAGCCGCACCCGGACTAAAAGTTGACGAACTGTGTTTGAATTGTCACCAAAAAGAAGGTATTGCCAAGGATAAAGACATTGAGTTTTATGGCCATCCCTTTAAAGATATGATGTTACGTTCAGATGAAGAGATCATGCCTGTTGTCGAGGTACAGCATGAGAAAATAGAAGAATTTGGTGCCATTGCCTGTATTACCTGCCATGATCCGCATAGCTGGAAACCTTTGAAAAATCCGGAAGAGAAAAACTATCCGGTACTGGATTATACAAAACAAGAAAACCTGGAAGGCGATATACTAAATAGCTTTTTGCACCGCAAAGGTGCTGTTGCAGGCACCTTTTGTGTAGACTGTCATGGCATAGAAGCACTACCTAAATATAAATATTTCCATGATAAAGAAAAAGTGCGCGGAATTGGAGTGGATTATTTAAAGTGATCCTTTCTAATAAAAAGAATAACCAGGGTTAGAGTTAAATAAAAGTTAAAACCTTCTGAGAGGATAATTATTTTGG
>CAZLLL010000264.1:0-5350 GCA_964560255.1 uncultured Methylomonas sp. | reverse complement strand
AAAGAAACTGGCGAGACCTCTAAAACGTTTCGGCTAGTCGAATCCGAGCGAATTGATGGCAAGGTCAAGCAACACACTCTGCACGGGCCGTAGGCGTATCTCTGTACGACAGTGCCGTTGCTGTTACTGAGTGTGCGGCTATCGAACCCTGAGGATCGGGGTGATAGTAATAGCGGTTGCCATTTCGTTCCATCGTCAGGGGCTGATCAATACCTGCACCGTATACATAGCGTACCAGCATTTGTCCATTATTGCCATATTCTGCCAGTATTTCACTGCCGTCATAGCTGTAGCGGGTACCGTTATTGTCATCTATAAAGTTGCCATTGTTGTCGTAGCTGTTTAAGGCAAATTTAATTGAGTCGTACTGGTTTAGTTCATTGCTGGTGTAGTCTGTGCTTTGTCCGCTGTTGGTAGGTAACCATAAAACTCAAACTAAAGATCCCCCCCCACCTGGCAAGTGTTAATGCTATTATAAATGGCTCTTTTCCCGTAACCGTTCACCTATCCTCTGCAATCCTAACCCACTAATTTAAATTATTGTTCAGTATTTTTATGAAATTGCCGCTCATCATTTTTAAATCAAATCAATGGAGCCAGAGTTATTGATATTTTTTCTTTATCCGATATTGATTATATAATATGAAAAATAAATTACTCTGACTCCATTGATTCCTTGTACTCGGAAAAACTCACTCCATCCGCTCAAATAAATAATACCCAACCTCCCCTGCTGTTTTATGCTTTAACATCTTCCAGTTGTCAGGAATGCCTGATAATTTCAGTTGACTTTCCACTTCTATATAGATTTTTGCTCCATTTGCTAACCATAATTTATCTTCTAGCCAATTTGCGGCTTGTATTGCAAAACCCTGGGCAAAGGGCGGATCTAAAAAAACCAGATTAAACACTGCTGCATCCCCGGCTAAATAACGAAAAACATCTTGCTGTACTATTTTAATGTGCGGCGCGGCAACTAAATCCGTATTCATTTTTAATTGTCGACACACTTGTGCATTATTATCCACTTGCACCACGTATTTTGCACCTCTTGAAGCTGCTTCCATACCCAGTGCACCACTCCCTGCATATAAATCCAGACAACGACTGGCTTCAATATCGTATTGCAGCCAGTTAAATAGCGTTTCCCTGACTCTTACAGGTGTAGGACGTAAATCTGCAATGCCAGGGAATGGCAAATTGCGCCCGCGCCATTGCCCACCGATAATTTTGACTTTGTTACTCATACTGAATAATGCATTATTCGTCACCAACGCTAATAATTTGCAATAGATCTGGATTTATACGGCGATGAAAAGCGGATTTAATGTCATTCAGAGTTACTCGTGAAACTTTATCTTGAAAAGTATCCAGATAATCCAGAGACAATTGATAAAAAGCAATCATCGCAATATAATTTAATAATTTTCTATTATTATCAAAGCGTAATACAAAACCACCCGTCAGGTTCTTTTTTGCAGCAGTCAATTCTACCTGTGTCGGGCCGAATTTTACAAAATTATCCAATGTTTTGAGCATGACATCAATAGCCACTGTACGTTGTTTATTTTGTGTTTGTAAACCCATGGTAAAAGGCCCTTGTACCGCTAAAGGTGTAAAGTAACTATAAGCACTATAGGCTAGACCTCTTTTTTCTCGTATTTCACCAAAAAGTTTAGATACCAGACCACTACCGCCTAGAATATGGTTGCCAACATATAAAGGAAAATAGTCAGCATCTTGCCTACTTAAAATAGCCAGGCCAGCTAAAACATGCGTTTGTGTTGACGGGAATGCAATATGTTGATTTTTACCTTTCAGGGGTAATGTGACCTCCGGTAATTGAACTGCTTTTTCACCTAAGCGTAAAGGTTGAAATAGTGATTCAGCTACAGCTCTGGCCTTTATGTCTGTCAAATCTCCAACGATCACTAATATGGCATTTCTACTGACATAATATTGCTGATAAAACTGTTTAATATCTTTTAACTGTATCGCAGATACTGAGCCCTGATCTCCACCGGTCAGGTGCGCATAAGGGTGTTGTCCATAGATGGATTGATAAAATGCCTTTTTAGCCACATACCCTGGCCGTTCTTGCTGCTGTTTAAGGCCAATAAGTGTCTGATTTTTTATACGTTGAAATTCTGACGGTGCAAATTGTGGTTGACTAATGACCTGCTGAAAAGTGGCCAAAGCCTGATCCAACAAATTTTGTTGTGTTAAAGTCCGTAAACTAACACTTGAATAATCCCGTGTTGCTGCATATTGAAACTGTGCGCCCACTTCATCAAAACGCTGTGCCAGCTGATCAGCCCCCCACGCTCCAGCACCTGTCTCCAGTAAGCTTGTCGTTAAGGATGCTATGCCATGATGTTGTCCATCACGCGCACTACCAGCATCAAATACGAAACGGATATCGACCATAGGTAAACCAGGACTGGCAACAAAATAAACCTGCCCTCCCTGGCTTGTTTGCCAATGTTTTATCGGTGTGAATGCACAGACCTGATGACTCGTTAAACTAAACAATATTAACAAGAAAATATATTTAATGTGCATGAAGACCTCCTGCCTTAGCATTTTTCGTCATAGTTTGTGGTTCTAGATAAGCAATACTCAACTGCGATTCGACTAGGTATTTATCCGCTACCAAACGTACTTGTTCTGCCGTAACCTGATTAATTTTTTCTCTATATTGCTCTGATGTTTGCCAGCCTAAACCCACTGTTTCTGCCATGCCTAATTTCATTGCCTGATAAAATAAGGAATCTTGTTCGTAAACAGTATTTGCCATCACTTGCGCCTTTACCCGGGCTAACTCTTTAATGCTAATACGCTCTCTTTGTAAGCTGCGTATTTCAGCCTTTAATGCCACTTCCATATCTAGCAATGATTTCCCTTTAACGGGTGTCGCTTCAACCAAAAATAATTCTTTTAACCGCCCTCCTATGTCATATCCTGCACCTACTGAACTCGCGATTTGTTGTCCACGCTGTATACGCGTCGGCAAGCGTGCGCTATCACCACCATCTAACACCGCCGCCAACACATCTAATGCATAGGCTTCCCATGCTTGTTCTGCTATTTTCAAGCTAGGTACTTTATACGCCATCAGAATATAAGGTACTTTTGCAGGCAATTTTACCGTCATCCGCCTGACACCCACTTGCGGCATTTCATTTTGAGGCTTTAAAGGCTTGATAATTTGCTGCGGTATCGCAGCAAAATATTTCTCTGCTAATTTAAATACCGCTTCCGCCTGCACGTCTCCGGCTACAATCAAGGTTGCATTGTTAGGTGCATACCATTGTTTATACCAGCTAAGTAAATCTTCAACTTGATAATTTTCTATATCATCTGGCCAGCCCACTATCGGGTTTCTATAGGCTGAATTAGTATAGGCCAATGCCATTAGATATTCCTGTAGTTTTGCCCGTGGATTATCCTCGGTACGCATACGCCGCTCTTCCATGACCACTTGTCGCTCTTTTTTAAGTTCGTCTGCCAGTAAATGTAAATGTTGCATACGATCAGCTTCCAGTTCAAAGCTTATGGCTAAGCGAGACTTTTCCAGCGTTTGAAAATATGCGGTATAATCACGCCCAGTAAAGGCATTTTCTCGGCCGCCATTTTCAGCAATAATTTTTGAAAATTCGCCAACTGGATGCACATCGGTACCTTTAAACATCATATGCTCAAGCATGTGGGAAATCCCTGTAATACCAGCGGGCTCATAACTTGAGCCCACTTTATACCAGATTTGAGAAACCACAACGGGCGAGCGATGCTCTTCTTTAACGAGAACTTTTAGCCCATTTTTTAAAACGTGTTCATGTACTGCTGTGGCATGAACATGACACGAATAAAAAAATATCAATAATAAAACACGGGATATCATTTCCTTCCTCCTGAATAGTTAACGATAAAATACATTGCGCATGTTATTCTATCTCAGATAAGGAATGGGCACGAAATAAGTTGTACAACTGACGCAGGATTTTTGTTCGTATTCAAGGCGCACACACGGCGCATAGCGAGCTACGTAACTGTTTGTGCAACACCGAAGACGGACAAAAAGACAAGTCAGTTGCTCAAGTGTGTCGTGCACGTTCCTAAGGAATGGGAATCAAATAACGTGTGCATTCTGACTTGTCTTTTTGTTCGCCTTCTGCGTTGCGGAAACAGTTACGTAGCTCGCTATGCGCCTGTTACCGCGCCTTGAAGGCAAACAAGAATACTGCGTCATAATTGCACAACTTATTCAATTCCCATTCCTAAGCATTTAAAAAACAGACAAAACATGACAAAACAAAAAACTAATTTAAACTGGAAAAACTATCTTGAGTTATGTAAGCCTAAAGTGGTTATTCTTATAGTCTTTACCGCTATTGTAGGTATGTTACTTGCTATTCCGGGAATACCTCCGATTGCACTCTTTATCTATGCAACTCTGGGTATTGGCTTAGCCTCCGCCTCGGCCGCAGCCATCAACCATTTTATAGACCAGAAAACGGATGCCATCATGGCACGCACACATAACCGGCCTTTACCACAAGGCGATCTCAATTCTAAAAATGTGCTCGTATTTGCTGGAATATTAGGAATTACATCCATGCTGATTCTGGCTTTTCTGGTGAATACATTAACAGCACTACTCACCTTTTTGTCTTTAATTGGTTATGCAGTTATTTATACTGTGTATTTAAAACGTATGACACCGCAAAATATCGTAATTGGTGGAGCAGCTGGAGCAGCTCCACCTGTTTTGGGCTGGTGCGCAATGACTGGGGAAGTTCATGCGTATTCTTTACTACTTTTCTTGTTAATTTTTGTTTGGACACCACCTCATTTCTGGGCACTTGCCATTACCAGGCGTGATGAATATGCAAAAGCAAATATTCCAATGTTACCAGTAACACACGGCAACGAATTTACTCGTTTGCAGATATTACTGTATACCATATTATTATTTATCGTCACTCTACTCCCTTACCTGACTGGAATGAGTGGTTTGATATACCTGATTCCAGGTAGCCTGCTGAGCTTGAGGTTTATTTATTTTGCGCTTAAAATGATGCAAACTAAAACAGATAAAACTGCGATGCAAACATTTAAGTACTCTATCACTTATTTGATGCTGATTTTTGCGTTACTACTAGTTGATCATTATTTTAAATACACTCTGGCTTAATTTTTTTCAAATAAGTTAAGGAATGTTCGGCCATTCGTTTAAAGGTGTAGGTTACGGATGAGGCACGCCCCCCCAATACTTTAATTATAGTATTTTGTTGGGGTTCGTACCTTACCCACAACCTACGCATTTAAACCAATAGCCTATAAATATTAA
>CAZLLL010000263.1:0-5358 GCA_964560255.1 uncultured Methylomonas sp. | reverse complement strand
GGCGCGGTAACAGGCGCATAGCTAGCTACGTAACTGTTTTCGCAACGCAGAAGGCAAACAAAAAGACAAGTCAGAATGCACACGTTATTTGATTCCCATTCCTAAGTGGCAGAACACAATGGACTGAACGGTTGCAATAAAAGATGCCAAAACAATATTAAAAAATTAATTTTATGACACCTCGCCTAGCTTCAAAAAAAATTGTTCTAGCCAGTGGCAATCCCGGCAAAATAAAAGAAATACAATCTATTTTGACTGATTATTGCATCGTCACACAGCAAGAATTCAATATACAAGCAGCAGAAGAAACGGGAAGCACCTTTATTGAAAATGCCATTATCAAAGCAAGAAAGGCTGCTTTACAAAGCAATTTACCCGCTATTGCAGATGACTCAGGGCTGATTGTCGATGCACTACAAGGAGCCCCTGGGGTGATTTCTGCGCGTTATGCCGGGCCTCAAGCTAACGATCAAGATAACCTGCAAAAATTACTGCTCGCCATGCAAGGTATTCCTGAATCACAGCGCAGTGCTCGCTTTATCTGTGTTATTGTTTTAATGCGTCATGCGCAAGACCCCTACCCTATTATTACTCAGGCAAGTTGGGAAGGTAGCCTATTAACGCACGCTCAAGGTAACCAAGGATTTGGTTATGATCCGATTTTTTGGGTACCAACAGAAGCCTGTAGCTCAGCCGAGCTATCTGCCTCAAGAAAAAACCAGCTGAGTCATCGCGGCCAGGCATTACGCCAGCTTGCGAGTTTTTTATAATGAACAGTCGTAACTACTCAGGCTATGATTTATTGGGCTGTAGCGGTTTTGGCACTTCATTTTGGATCATAAAGGCAGAGAAATAGACATTTTTTAACTGTTCAGCTGCTTTTTATGCCACAAATATCCCTACAGCCTAGGAAACAATAGCCTGAGTAGTTACAATGTACCGCCAGCATTTCCTTACTCTCTGAAAATTTCATGAAAAAGGAAGGGCTCCTTTTATTTTCAAGACTGTCTACTGGAAAATGAAGGGCACCAATAAATATTCAAGAATTTGATTTTAAATTACTTTTTATACCTCAATACCTTCGCCAAAATAAAAAATCATAAACCATTGAATTTAAATGGTTACAATGCCTAGTATTTGCTAATTTTGATTAAAAATGCTGTTAACTTTACGCCATACAGAGTTTTTAATCATGGTTTAGGCATCAGAAAATTACAACCTATTGTTTTATTTATAAGCACGATCTGATTTTTGGCGAAGGTATTGATCACTTGTAGCAAGTTGATTATGAATGAATTATACCTTCACGCCAAAAGGAAAAGAACCTTCGGTGTTGCACAAACAGTTACGTAGCTCGCTATGCGCCTGTTTGTGCGCCTTGAATATAAACAAAAATTTTGCGTCAGTTGCTCAACTTATTTCGTGCTCATTCCTAAGTTTGTAGCCATGAAATCCATACACTATTTTTAATAAACGTAATAATTGTCACCTTATGATACCCATTAGAGATACCGCTCCATGCTATTCCCGTCCATATGTTACCTGGGGGCTAATGATTGTTTGTATCGTGCTGTTTTTGTTGCTTGAGATTTCTTCTGGTCAACTGCATCATTATGTCATATATATATATGGCATGGTACCCATGCGCTATACTGACCCTGAATGGGCTCTTGCAATGGGCTACCCAGTCGATCATTATTTATCTTTTGTCAGTAACCTTTTCTTGCATGGTGGCTGGTGGCATCTGATTTTTAATATGTGGTTTTTGTGGATTTTTGCTGATAATATTGAAGACAGAATGGGGCATGGCCGGTTTATTATTTTTTATTTACTCTGTGGTTTTATTGCTACGGCAATACAGTGGCTTCATACGCCACAACTGGTTGTACCTGTCGTCGGAGCATCTGGAGCTATTGCGGCTGTTTTAGGTGCCTATTTTTTTCTATACCCCTATGCCAGAGTAGTCGTCTGGGTGCCTATTTTATTTCTGCCTATCTTTTTAGAAGTACCAGCCATTGCCTTTATTGGTGTCTGGGTGATTTTTCAGATGTCTAAAGCGACAACAGCAATAATGTTTTACGAGGGGGCATCAGATACGGCATTATGGGCGCATTTAGGTGGATTTTGCGCTGGTTTTTTGCTATTTCGCTATTTCCTTAGAAAAGATTATCCCGCATAAATACCTTTAAGGTATAATGCTCAAATAATTTAAAAAAGTCCCATTAAGCAGATTTAAGCTGCTTTGAGTTATTCTTAGGAAGCTGATACCAAAATGAAAAAAATTAATGTTGCCTTAGTCAGGCTTATCCAATTTGTTGTTTTTGTGATTTTTACCTTTGTGGTTATTGTTTATTTTGGTGCAATGGTATTAATTCCATTAGATGCGCTGGTTATGATAAGCAAGCTACTAAGTGTTGTTGGCATTAATACATTTGTTGGAACCATCATCGGTTTACCCATTGTCGCTTATTTAGGAAAAATAGTTTATGAGACACCAGGCTTGGTCGGTATGGTCATGGAAACAGGTATGGACTTGGTAAAAACGGGTAAAGATAAAGTGGAAGCATTTAATAAAATTGCTGAATCAATCCAATAGGTAGTTCGATATATCAGCGTTTGCTGGTAATCTTATTATTAAGGCTCATATCTTCATTGATATGAGCTTTTTTTATGCCTATTATCGTAAGGAATGTAATAATATAACTTGCGTATTTGACTTGTTTTATTATCCATCATCGGTGTGCCCAAACAGTTATATGTAGCCTGCTAGAGTAAAGTTTCCGCACCTCGAAGACAAACAAAAATCCTGCGCCAAATACTCAAGTTATTTCGGCACCTTTCATTTCTCAGTTTACACTTTTTTGATGCGAGATGATTATTTTGTAGGGTGTATTTTATGCACCATTGAAGCCACCAATGATTCCACCCCAGCTAGGGTGCATAAAATGCACCCTACACTTGGTTTTTCATTTTTAATGATACTCAAAAGTGTAAACTACTTTTATGGGGATATGAAGGGTGTCGTTATTTTGTGCACATTCCTAAGCTCAATTCCTTCGCCAATTTTCATTTATACTAAAAAAAATATCAATTTTTGTTCTATGTAAATCAATGATTTAAAGGTTAAAAAATTTTTGATAAAATAAGCATATTTTGGCGAAGGTATTGTAAGCTAGATCCTATATTTTATTATTGAGGAGCTTATTGATGCTAATGCTTATCTCTCCTGCTAAATCCTTAGATATGCAGGCCACTTTTCCTGCGCTTGAAACAAGCGAGGCCAGGTTTTTAGAGGATAGCCAGCAGCTGATTAATCAATTGCTAGATTTTAGTCCAGATGACATAAAGCAACTGATGGGGATTAGTGAAAAATTATCAGACCTCAATTATCAACGCTTTCAGAACTGGACTCAAGCGGGTTCAGCTGAGCAATGTCCCGCTTTATTTGCTTTTCAGGGAGGGGTTTACCAAGGTTTAGCCGCGCATACTTTAACGCTTGCAGAAATTGATTTTGCTCAACAGCATTTGCGCATATTATCGGGGCTCTATGCTGTATTACGTCCTCTGGATTTAATGCAAGCCTATCGCTTAGAAATGGGGACAAAGCTACAGAATAAGCGCGGGGCAAATTTGTATGCTTTTTGGGGAGATAAAATATCCGCTTTAATTAAAGCGGATATGGCTGATCAACAGAGTTCTACCTTGGTTAATTTAGCATCTAATGAATACTTTAAAGCCGTTAAGCCTAAATTAATTGATGCCCAGTTGATTACGCCAGTTTTTAAAGATTATAAAAATGGACAGTATAAAATCATTAGTTTTTATGCAAAGAAAGCACGAGGAATGATGGTCAATTATGCCATTAAACATAAAATAATCCAGGCAGAAGAGTTGAAAGACTTTACAGCTGCAGGTTACCGTTATGCCGATGAGTTATCTGATGAGAATCAATGGGTTTTTATTCGGGATGAGTTGAAGCCTTTCTCTAATAAAACCTCCCCCTAAACCCCTCCTTGATAAGGAGGGGGACTGAACGGTTACAATCATTGTACATAAGTTAGGCTCTTTTTCCTTTGGTGTGGTCAATAAAAATAATATAAAACAATGTATTACATTGCATTTTCTTAGTCATATTTTTAAAAAAATAACCATTAATTTTGCTATTATCATCAAGATTACTGATAAATTTCATAAGAAACTCAATAATACTGGCATTGTTGTAATTTTTTTGCGACGAAAACCTGTTACAACTTACGTTAGAAACTTATTTTAATCGCTTGTAGCAAGTTGATTATTAATGAATTATACCTTCACGCCAAAAGGAAAAGAACCATAAGGGAGCTGGAAATAAATAATCGTCCAATATTGGGCAGGATTTTTGTTCGTATTCAAGGCGTAGTAACAGGCGCATAGCTGGCTACGTAACTGTTGCTACAACGCAGAAGACGGACAAAAAGACTCGCAATATTGGATGATTATTTGTTTCCATCTCCCTAAGTTATAGATGAAAATGAAAATTTCCTGCACCACATGACTTTGTCAAAGTGGTAACTATCCTATCTGCCTCAGCAGTTGATTCATTGGGGCCTTTGACATAGCAAGGCATTTTATCTTTACCATAGCGATATCGCGACCAGCACCTACCTAGCTTTTGCTCACCAAAGATAGATTTTAACGCGAAATAATCCTTATGACTACTAAAACCAAGCTCTTTAGCGTAGTCCACTGCACCCTCAATTAATTTATTAGCACAGGCAGGTTTAATTTTGGCAAATGGATAATCGCCATGCGATTTAATGATGTCAGGTTTAAAAACTTTTTCATATTCCGACATAGGCAGGGTTTTAAACAAGACTTTTTTTACACCTAAACAATAGACATCAACAATAAAGGATGCAACAGCAATTTCACCTTGAGGTGAAAGCCTTGATATAAGAATATTTCCAATACCCGACTCAAATAAATTATTAGGTATTAGGCATTCATAGAAAGGATTTTTCAGATGAGGCTGTATTTTTTCTAGTAATAGTTGAGAAGTGTTTAATTTAGCGAGATTGCTACGTTTCTGCTTTTTCTGTTTTGCTTTTTTTTGTTTTTTCTGTTCTGATAAAGCCATTGATTGTCCAGTGTATTCGTTTATTTATTGATAATCATACTATTTTAAACTTAATTAGGGTAGCTGTTCAGACCTCTCTTTGTAAAATGGGAGTTGAGGAGCCTTTTTCTAATAAAACCTCCCCCTAACCCCTCTTTGTTAAAGTGGGGGATTAAACGGCTACACTTTTGTGGCGACGAACTTAAAGACGGGACAACTCCTTTGCAAAATAAGTAGGGTGGGCAGTTTTTTTTTTGCCCACC
>CAZLLL010000262.1:0-5370 GCA_964560255.1 uncultured Methylomonas sp. | reverse complement strand
ATTAATGTATTTTTAATATAAAAAAACAGACAATAGACCCGCTCAATGTAAGTACATGTCAATACTAGTTTGTGAATAAAAATCTTAAAAAAGTTGTCAAATTATTTTCTCTCAAATCAACAAGTCTGAAATTATTAAGTTCTTAAGAGGTTTGTTATAATTTACACAATACATTTTAAAAACCTTTATTAACATTAAGATCTGATTGGTATCTGGTACCTATAAGAATTCCAGTTAGGAATGGGCACGGAATAAGTTGAGCAACTAGCGCAGTATTTTTGTTCGTATTCAAGGTGCACAAGCAGGCTATGTAACTGTTTGTGCAAAACTGAAAACGGACAAAAAGGCAAGCCAGTTGCTCAAGTGTATCGTGCACATTTCTAAGTAGACATTACTATATAGATATGAAAAATGCCCTATCTGCTTCATAATTATTTATCGCATTTAATAGTTCTCAGACCTAAGAAATTCAAACCTTATGCATAAGACAGTTCTTTATAGCCTAGTATTTGGCCTATTATTCGGCGCTTGCTTTCCTCTCGGAGCCTGGCTATTCGATATCATCGTAGGGCAGTACAGTTTTTCCCTGAACAGCATAGTAAAAATTCATAATGACAACCCACTGCACTGGATTATTGATTCGGCACCTTTTATTTTAGCTATGATGGGCTATATTATTGGCATTCATCGCCATCGCTTAGAGCTCAATGTCAAAGGGCTAGAGCAGAGAGTTTCTGACGGGACTAGCGAACTTAACGAATTCTTGAATAGTGCTCCAGTCATGATGTGGATGACTGATTCAGATGGACAATCTATTAGGTTGAATAAGGCTATTACCGCTTTCACAGGCAATCGCTACGAAGAATATCGAAGCAAGAAATGGAATGGGGAGGGAATTCACCCAGAGGATCAATCGGCATACCAAAAAGTGTATCAATCAAGTATTAGTGAATACAAGCCCTTTGCACTTGATTATCGCTGGCAAAATAATCAAGGACAATATCGCTGGATCTCAGAAGTTGCCACACCCAGATTCAATAATAACAAAGATTATTTGGGACATACTGGTATCTGCGTTGATATTACTGATAGGAAAAATGCTGATCATGCTATTTTGCTGCTAAATAAAGAACTTAATAGCGAAAAAGAAAAAGCCGAAAAGGCCAATCTTGCTAAATCAGAATTTTTAGCGAATATGAGCCACGAAATTCGTACACCAATGAACGGCATATTAGGCATGTCTGAGTTAATGCTGGGGAGCAAATTAACGGCTAGGCAAATCCACTTTACTGAAACTATTCACCGCTCAGGTCGTGCATTACTGCATATCATTAACGATATACTAGATCTAACCAAGATAGAAGCGGGTAAACTTGAACTCAATTCCATTGACTTTGACCTACGCGAAGATATAGAGGATTGTATGGATCTGTTTACCGAGCAATCTCATGCAAAGAGCATAGAACTGATTTGTGATATTCCCGAATTAGTACCCGTGAACCTGCGTGGGGATCCATTTCGTCTCAGACAGATAATCGTAAATTTGATGGGAAATGCGCTTAAGTTCACTGAAACAGGTGAAGTTTCTCTGCAAGTTTCCCGAGAAGATTCCGCTGAAGCGATTGTTTTACGCTTTGTGGTCAAGGATACAGGCATCGGTATGAATCTGGAGACGCAAGCTAAAATATTTGAATCATTTACCCAGGCAGATACATCAACAACAAGGCGATATGGTGGAACTGGATTGGGTCTGACCATTAGCAGCCAGCTAGCTAAATTAATGGGAGGTGAAATCGGAGTACACAGCGAACCAGGAAAAGGGTCAACATTCTGGTTTACCGCCCGCTTTTTAGTTTCACGATCTACACAGCATAAAGCCATAAAAACTTTTGAAAACTGGGCCAGTATTAAAACGCTAGTGGTCGATGACAATACGACTAACAGGGATGTTTTTACCACGCAGTTGCTTGAATGGGAATTACCCGTGGTAAGTATAGATAATGGTATTGATGCTCTACAGCTATTACAGGAATCTGCTGATAATAATATACCTTTTCAACTGGCTATTATTGATTACCATATGCCGGGAATGAATGGTTTACAGCTCGCAAAAGCAATTAAGGAAAACCCTGAGATAGCTGATATTAGACTAGTAATGCTCAGTTCTGTTTACGATAATGATCCAGATGCATGGAAAAATGCGGGTATTTTGAATTACGTAACCAAACCTGTGCGCCAGTCAAATCTCTATAGTGTATTACTTGACACAATGCAGCGTGAAATAGATACGCCAGTAAGTATAAACCCAGAAAAAGAAATATCTAACAAATACATTCGCTTTAATGCTAACATTCTTGTGGCCGAAGATTCTATCGTTAATCAGGAAGTTATTTGTGAGATGCTTGATCAACTGGGCTGCAAAACGCAAATTGCTAAAAATGGCAAAGAGGCAGTAGCAGCTGTTGAAGTCGGCAGCTTCGATCTTGTTCTGATGGATTGTCAGATGCCATTACTGGATGGTATTGAGGCAAGCCGAATGATTCGCAGTAAAGAACAGGCAGGTGCTAAAAAATTAACGATAGTGGCTGTCACAGCGAGAACAATGGAAGGGGATCGTCTTCCATGTATTGCTGCTGGCATGAATGACTATCTTGCTAAGCCTTTTGAACAGGCGCAATTAATTGAGATTTTATTACGCTGGTTACCCAATGAGTGTTTGATCAATGAGACTCATGAGCGTGAAACGATATCATCAAATATAGATCAAAACCAGCAATCCAATCGAACAATAATGATAGAAAATGATACTGATTTTGAAAATATTCCAGTCGTCACTCTTGATCCTAAAATAGTTGCCAGACTACGTTTTGATGATAAAATCAATAAAAAATCATTCTTCGACAAATTAGCAGAAATTTTTATTGAAGACTTGCTAGTGAGTACCGATAAACTTGTAAAAGCCGTCCATAAATTGCAATTAAAAGAAGTGGCAAGGATTTCACACTTATTGAAATCATCAAGCGCAAACCTCGGTGCAGTGAAGTTCTCGAATCTTTGTCAGCATATCGAAGAATCTGCAAACGCCGAGAACTTTGCAGCAATTCCAGATTTAATGACAACATATAAAACTGATTATCTTGCATTATTAAGTGCTTTAAAGGCTGAATGCTCAAATTTAGATGTCGATGTAGCGCAATGGAATTATCAGACACGAGAACAAAACCGCGGACAAAGTCATGCACCCATCACAACGGTGCTAATTGCTGATGATGATCGTGCCACCCGAATGATTATTAGTGAATATTTAGAAAATTCTGGCTTCTCGGTAATACAGGCAATAGATGGTCAGCAAGCATTTCTGTTATTTGAAGAAGAAAGCCCTGATATCGTATTATTGGACATTGAAATGCCGAATATGGATGGTTTTGGTGCCTGTCGGGAGATCCGTAATTTACCTACTGGCCGAGATACCCCGATCCTCATGCTAACTGGACGTGATGATGATCAGGCAATTGAAAAAGCGTTTAATGCTGGAGCAACTGATTTTTCAAGCAAACCTGTTAATGGCTCCATTATTGTTCGACGTGTTCAATATATGCATCGTGCAAGTGAAATTTTGAAACAAATTAAAAACAGAGAAATGCAGCTCAGTAGAGCTCACAAAATAGGTCATCTAGGGCACTGGCATTTCGATAATTTAAGTCACTCTATTACGTTTTCTGAGGAAACCAATCGAATTTTTGGTGATACGACTCACCGTAGGGGCATGCCCTTTAGTGAATTCCTCCAACTTATTCACCCTGAAGAAAAACAATATGTCAGTGAAACTATTTCCACGGCAATTAAAAACCAGGCTTCTTTAGATTTAGAATATCGTATTCTGCATAACAAAGGTGAGGTGAGGTTTATTCATCATCAGGCCGAAGCTATGTTTGATAATAACGAGAAAATTATTGGCTTAGAGGGTATCATTCAGGATACCACAGAGCGCAAGACTGCCGAGCAGGAAATCCGTAAACTTGCTTATTATGATAGCCTGACTCAACTTCCAAACCGTGCTTTTTTTGAAGAAGTTTTCCAAAAATCACTCAAACAGGCCAAGGAGAATGCTGAGATACTTGCCATACTTTTTCTTGATATAGATGATTTTAAACGTATTAATGATACTTTAGGTCACACCGTTGGAGACTCCTTGCTAAAATCTGTCGCACGACGGCTAAAAGCAGCGGTACGCAACAGTGATAGGCTATCTAAAACTCAGGGAAGCGAGATCACTATTGATGTGGCACGCCTGGGAGGCGATGAGTTTATTGTCATTCTTCCGGAAATTAAGTCAGTAGAAAATGCTGCTATCGTCGCAAAGCGAATATTCGAAAAGCTCTCGCATCCTCTTAACCTTAAAGGTCATGAAGTCTTTATTACCACGAGTATAGGCATCTCTTTATACCCAAGTGATGGCAATGATGTGGAAACTCTTTTGAAAAATGCAGATTCTGCGATGTATCACGCTAAATCGAGTGGTAAAAATAATTTTCAGTTTTATTCTGCCTCAATGAACGAACTGGCTTTGGAGCGTCTGAACCTAGAGGGAAAATTACACAAAGCCATGCAGCTCGGTGAATTTGAGTGCTATTATCAACCTCAAATGGATACCAAAACTGGAAAAATTATCTCTGCAGAAACCTTACTCCGTTGGCATAACCCAGAGCTAGGTGAAATCCCACCAAAAACGTTTATTCCAGTAGCTGAACAGACAGGCATCATTTTAGAATTAGGAAAATGGGTATTGGAAACAGCCTGTTTACAATGCAAATCCTGGCATCAACAAGGTCTAGGGCCTATCCGGGTGTCAGTTAATATCAGTAGTCTTCAGTTTATTCGGCAAAATATGCCAGAACTCATTCGAGACATTTTGGCAAAAACGGGTCTCAGTCCTGAATTTCTGGAATTAGAGATTGCTGAAACTGTGATTATGGAAAACTCAAAAGAAATTTCTACCACACTTAAAGAACTTAAAAATATCGGAGTGACTCTGGCTGTAGACGATTTTGGTACGGGTTATTCATCACTTGGCTATCTCAAGAGTTTTCCAATTGATATATTGAAAATTAATCAAAGTTTTATTAAGGAAATAGCGGCTAACCATAAGGACGAGTCGATTATTACAGCAATTATTGTCATGGCACATGAACTTAATTTAAAGGTTGTTGCAGAAGGTGTTGAATTAGAAAATCAAAAAACCTTTCTTCTGGAAAATAATTGTGACTTATTGCAAGGGTACCTGTTTAGTCACCCTGTACCAGCCAAAAGCCTGCAACAATTTATCAGCAATCAAAAAAAGACTTAGGAATGGGAATTGAATAAGTTGTG
>CAZLLL010000261.1:0-5378 GCA_964560255.1 uncultured Methylomonas sp. | reverse complement strand
GAGAAACTATACAGCCTTAGGGAGCTGGAAATAAATAATCGTCCAATATTGGGCAAGATTTTTGTTCGTATTCAAGGCGCATAGCTGGCTACGTAACTGTTGCTACAACACAGAAGACGGACAAAAAGACTCGCAATATTGGATGATTATTTGTTTCCAGCTCCCTTACGTTAAAAAGTTGCCCAAGTTATTTCATGCACATTGCCTAGGCAAGCCAGGCAGCCCACCTGAGCTTATAAAATAGCTTTAGGATATGACCCCAAGATTTTTACCATGGCTGCATTCGGTTTTAATTGCTCTAATGCTAAAGCAATATTCTCATCAGTTTGGTGCCCATCAATATCAATAAAAAATAGGTAAGCCCATAAGCCTCGGCGAGAAGGGCGTGACTCAATTTTAGTCATACTAATACTATTCTTGGCAAAGGGTTCTAAAATACTATATAAAGCCCCAACATGATTTTTTGCTGAAATTAGCAATGAGGTTTTATCTTTCGCTGTCGAAGTTGAAGCTAAATGACCGATTATCACAAAGCGAGTGGTATTATTAGCTTCATCTTCAATGCCCTCTTCAAGCATCGTAACATTATAGATATCAGCTGCGACCTCGCCTGCAATAGCGGCAGCCCCTTGCTGATTAGAAGCAATTTTTGCTGCTTCGGCATTGCTATTGACTTCAGTGCACTGCACGCCCGGTAACTTTTTATCCAGCCATTTGCGGCACTGTGCAAATGATTGCCTATGTGAAAATACTTCGGTAATTTCAGATAATTCAGACACATTTGCCATAAGGTTATGCTGTATTCTGATTTCTACTTCACCACAAATTTGCAGCTGTGATATCACAAACCGATCCAGAGTATGTGTGACAACCCCTTCTGTAGAGTTTTCAATTGGCACCACACCAAACTGGCAGCTCCCTTCCTCCACTGCCTGAAAAATATCTTCAATCATCGCAACCGCTTCTGTGTGGACTGCATGACCAAAATGCTTAAAAGCCGCTTGCTGGGTGAACGTACCTTCGGGCCCTAAAAAAGCAACAATGAGTGGTTTCTCCAAAGCCAGACAGGCAGACATTAACTCACGAAAAAAACGGGCTGCCGTATCATCATCTAAAGGCCCTGGATTTAACTCCTTAATCCGCCTCAAAACCAGGGCTTCCCGATCTGGGCGATAAAAACAACTGGCTTCCCCTGATGCCATTTTTGTTCTGGCGACATCTTCAGCCAACGATGCCCGCTGATTAATGAGTTGCAATATTTGCTGGTCAATGGCATCAATCTGAGCTCTTAATTCAGAAAGGGGGATTACATGAGTCATTTTTAAAAAAGTAGTCTTAGGAAAAACAACGGATGATAAAAAAGGGAAGCCATATTAGCTCTCCTTAACGTTAGTTTGATGCTTAGGAGCGTGCACATGCTCCTTAGTGGCTACGCTCAAACTCAGCCATAAATTCAATTAATGCATCCACACCTGATTCTGGCATGGCATTATAAATACTCGCGCGCATACCCCCCACAGCACGATGCCCTTTTAAGGATAAAAAGCCTTGTTCTTTTGCGGCACTCAGAAACGCTTTATTTAAATCACTATCGTCAAGAATAAAAGGTATATTCATGCGTGATCTATCGGCCACTGCAACTGGGTTGCTATATAAAGTAGACTGTTCAATAGCCGCATATAGTTTACCTGCTTTACGCTGATTAACTTGCTCTATCGCCGCAACACCACCCTGCGCTTTAAGCCATTGCAACACGAGCCCCACTAAGTACCAGGTATATGTCGCTGGTGTATTCAGCATCGACTCTTGCTTAGCTTGTTTTTCATAATTAAATATATCGGGCAGCCCTTTTTGTGCTTTACCCACCAGGTCATCCCTGACGATAACCACAACAGCCCCCGCAGGGCCCATATTTTTTTGTGTGCCTGCGTAAATCAGACCAAATTTACTGACATCTATACTGCGCGATAAAATATTTGACGACATATCCGCAACGAGTGGCAAATCACCCACATCAGGAGTATCCTGAAATTCTACGCCATGAATCGTTTCATTCGGTGTGTAGTGCAGATAAGCCGCTTGCTTATCAATATTCCAGCTAGAACGTTCTGGAATACGGGTAAAGTTATTATCTTCCGCACTGGCAGAAATAATCACTTCACAACAGGACTGAGCACTTTTAATGGCTTTTTCTGACCAGGCTCCGGTATTGATATAACACGCTTTATTTTTATCACCGAGTATATTGGCAGGAATAAACGAAAACTGCCCTGTCGCCCCGCCCTGTAAAAAAAGCACTTTATAATTATCAGGAATAGCCATTAATTCCCGCAAATCTTCCTGCAAGGTCTTAGCAAGGCTCATAAAATCTGCACCACGATGACTTATTTCCATCACCGACATACCTGATTCTTGCCAGTCCAGCATTTCAGCTTGTGCTTGTTTCAATACGGACGCAGGCAACATAGAAGGCCCTGCACTAAAATTATATACTTTCGACATTATTTGCTCTCACCCGAATCCGGGGCTAAATTATCCAAGGGTTCACTCGCTGTATCATCCTTGTCTTCAGCGTGTTCAGTTATATTATTGCCCAGCTCGGCTTGTTCCTCAAGCTCATCTTCAACCAGACCATCAATTTTATCGACACCTATCAGTTTTTCATTATTTCCAAGGCGAATCACTTTAACACCTTGAGTATTACGCCCTACAACAGAAATCTCATTGACTTTAGTGCGTACCAGGATGCCGCCATCAGAAATCAACATAATTTCATCATGCTCAGCAACCAGGACGGCTCCCACTAGCTTGCCATTTCGCTCAGAAGTCTGCATGGCAATCATGCCTTGACCGCCGCGTTTATGACGCGTAAATTCTTCTAATCGCGTACGTTTGCCAAAACCATTTTCAGTGACATTCAATACTGTCCCTTCAGAAGAAGTAATCAGGGAAATGATTTTTTGCCCTTCCGCCAGGCGCATGCCCCGCACCCCAGTTGCAGTCCGTCCCATAGAGCGAACATCTGTCTCACTAAAGCAATTTGCTTTACCGCTATTACTAAATAATAGAATATTTTGCTCACCGTCCGTTACGGCAACGCCAACTAATTTATCACCTTCGCGTAAATCAATGGCAATCTTACCATTCGCACGCTGACGCTCAAATTCTTTGAGTGGAGTTTTCTTTACGGTACCTGCTTCGGTTGCCATAAAAATAAACTGTGTTTCGCTATATTCATGTACCGTCAGCATCGCGCTGATTTTCTCATCCTGATCTAATGGTAATAAATTAATAAACGGTTTTCCTCGCGATGCGCGGCTCGCGATAGGCAATTGGTAAACTTTTAACCAATATACTTTACCGGCAGAGGAAAAACATAAAATCGTGTCATGGGTATTGGCAACCACCAGTTTATCAATAAAATCTTCTTCTTTGGTAGCTGTCGCAGATTTACCACGACCACCACGCCTTTGTGCCTGATAGTCCTCCAGACGCTGGGTTTTAACATAGCCTTCATGCGACATGGTGACGACCACATCTTCTTCGGTAATAAAATCTGCTTCGCTTAAGCTGAGCTGGTCAATAACAATTTCGGTGCGTCGCTCATCGGCATATTCTTCTTTAATCGCTTCTAGTTCTTCACGAATAATTTCCATTAAACGCACAGCACTGTTAATAATTTCAAGATATTCATCAATCAATTCCAGCAACTTCTTATATTCATCAACGATTTTATCTTGTTCCAGCCCTGTTAAGCGATGCAAGCGTAAATCTAAAATCGCAGAGGCTTGTGCCTCAGAAAGACGATATTCAGCCCCATGAATACCGAATTCAATGGCTAAACCATCAGGTCTGGAACGGTCGGCATCAGCTCGTTCTAGTAGCATTGCAACCAAACCCGCACTCCAGGTTGTTGCCAATAAACCACGTTTAGCTTCCGCAGGATCGGCAGACGCTTTGATTAAAGTAATCATTTTATCAATATTCGACAAGGCAACGGCTTGACCTTCCAGTACATGCGCACGCTCACGGGCTTTGCGTAACAGATAAATGGTACGCCGAGTCACTACTTCACGGCGATGATTGATAAAAGCATGCAGAATTTCTTTTAAATTCATACATTGTGGGCGGCCGTTCGAAATAGCCACCATATTGATGCCAAAAACGGTGCGTAATTGCGTTTGTTTGTACAAATTGTTGAGCACTACTTCGGGTACTTCTCCACGGCGCAACTCGATCACCATGCGCATACCGTCTTTATCAGACTCATCACGCAAGCCTGAAATCCCTTCAATTTTAGCGAGTTTAATCAGTTCGGCAATTTTTTCCAGTAGCCGCGCTTTATTCACCTGATAAGGCAATTCGGTGACAATAATGGCCTGGCGTGTGCCCTGATTATAGTCTTCTACATGACTACGTGCGCGTATATACGCTTTTCCTCGTCCCGTCTCATAGGCGCTATAAATCCCCGCAACGCCATTAATAATCCCAGCAGTCGGAAAGTCAGGCCCTGGTATATATTCCATCAGATCACGAATTGTTATATCAGGGTTATCAATATAAACCAGACACGCGCTAATCACTTCGCCCAGATTATGCGGTGGAATATTAGTTGCCATTCCCACCGCGATACCCGAAGAACCATTTACCAATAATGCGGGCACTCTTGCGGGTAAAACAGCGGGTTCAGATTCAGATTCATCATAGTTAGCATTAAAATCGACTGTTTCCTTCTCTAGATCAGCCAGCATTTCATGCGCAATTTTAGACATGCGCACCTCTGTATAGCGCATTGCTGCTGGTGAATCGCCATCGACGGAGCCAAAATTTCCTTGCCCATCAATTAGCATATAACGCAACGAAAACGGCTGTGCCATTCTAACGATGGTATCGTATACTGCTGTATCACCATGAGGGTGATATTTACCAATCACATCTCCAACGACACGCGCTGACTTTTTATAAGGTTTATTCCAGTCATTATTCAGCACACTCATGGCATATAAAACACGTCGATGCACTGGCTTTAAACCATCTCTAACGTCAGGGAGTGCTCGTCCTATAATAACGCTCATCGCGTAATCCAGATAAGACTGCTGCATCTCGTCTTCGAGATTAACTAGGGTAATTTCTTTAGCAAATTCTGACATGAGTCCGTCTATATAATGAAGTCATTAAATCAATTTAACGACACGTATTTTTCTAAATAACCTGGGGATTTAAAACCAAATTAACATGAATTTTGATAACCGCTTATTATAACAATAAATAGTAGAGTGATGGAGATGAAAAGGTTTTTTTGTACTCCAAATCAATTCCCAGAATGAGAGATACCTCCCTATATAGATGTTATTATTCCAGCTATAGTTATTCAATTC
>CAZLLL010000260.1:0-5380 GCA_964560255.1 uncultured Methylomonas sp. | reverse complement strand
AAACATGGGGAATACTAATTCCGCCTAGGGAAGGCCTTTCGACAGCCTAGGCGGTGCCTGTTCGGGCAATACAATGTCCTTTCTGAATGCAGAAGAACCGAGTGCCTGCGATCTGGTCACATATTTTGGCTTTAATATTCTTTGGCAACCCTCACTAGGTGTCGAACTTGGTGACAATGTTAAAAAAATACTAAAAGACTGTCTCTCTGGCGCAATCAAACTGGATATTTTTGTTTTTGAAGGAACGGTTGTTAATGCACCGAATGGAACGGGCGAATGGAACCGGTTTGCAGGTCGGCCGATGAAAGACTGGGTACGTGAATTATCTGACGTGGCAGACTTTGTTGTGGCTTTGGGTGATTGCGCAACTTGGGGTGGCATTCCAGCCACAGCACCTAATCCAACTGATTCTCAGGGCTTACAATTTCTAAAACGCGACAATGGCGGTTTTTTGGGTGCCGATTTTAAGGGTAAAGCCGGTTTACCGGTCATCAATATTCCTGGTTGTCCGGCTCATCCCGATTGGATTACTCAAATTCTGGTTGCTATCGCGACCGGTCGCGCAGGTGATTTGGCTTTAGATGAATTTCAGCGTCCGAAAACCTTCTTCCAGAGTTTTACCCAAACCGGTTGTACTCGTAATATGCACTTTGCTTATAAAGTTTCAACGACTGAATTTGCTCAACGTAAAGGCTGTTTATTTTATGACCTTGGTTGTCGTGGGCCTATGACACATTCACCTTGTAACCGTATTTTATGGAACCGAGTTTCATCCAAAACGCGTGCAGAAATGCCTTGCTTAGGGTGTACCGAACCAGAATTCCCGTTCTTTGATCTGGCACCAGGTACCGTATTCAAAACCCAAACTGTGATGGGAATACCTAAAGACCTGCCAACAGGTGTGGATAAGAAAGGTTATATTAAACTCACAGGTGCTGCAAAAGCGGCAATGCCAGCATGGGCAGAAGAAGACATATTCGTCGTTTAAGGGGAGCATAAAAATGTCAGCAAATGTACAAACACTGGACATCTCACCAGTTGGTCGCGTAGAAGGCGACCTCGACGTTCGTGTCGATATCGAAGATGGCGTTGTCACCAATGCCTGGACTTCAGCAGAGTTATTTAGAGGCTTTGAAATTATTTTACGTGATAAAGATCCGCAAGCGGGTCTGGTGGTTACACCGCGTGCCTGTGGTATTTGTGGCGCATCACATTTAACCTGTGCTGCCTGGGCACTGGATACGGCATGGGGTACTGAAGTTCCACGTAATGCGATCATTGCGCGTAACCTAGGTCAGTTGGCTGAAAGCTTACAAAGTTTACCACGTCATCATTATGGCTTGTTCATGATTGATATGACTAACAAAAACTACAAGAACAGTCCTTTTTATGAGGAAGCAGTTAAACGCTGGGCACCTTTCACGGGGACTAATTATGAATTAGGCGTGACGATCTCTGGTCGTCCTGTCGAAATTTACGCGATGCTCGGTGGTCAATGGCCACACTCTAGCTTTATGGTACCAGGTGGGGTAATGTGTTCACCTACCTTGACTGATGTCACTCGTTCCTGGTCAATTCTGGAACATTTTCGTACTAACTGGATTGAACCCATGTGGTTAGGCTGTTCACTGGAACGCTATGAAGAAATCAAAAGCTATGATGACTTTATGGCGTGGCTGGATGAAAAGCCGGAGCACGCAAATTCTGACCTGGGTATGATGTGGCGTATGGGTTGTGATGTAGGTCTGGATAAGTTCGGTAAAGGTTTAGATAAATTTGTATCATGGGGTTATCTGCCACACGAAGAAAAATATAATAATCCGACTATTGAAGGACGAAATAAAGCCATCCAAATGCCGAGCGGTGTATTTGATGGTGCTAATGGCACTCATAAGCTTATGGATCAGGCAATGACCCGTGAAGATACCACTCATGCCTGGTATGAAGAAGGTTCGGAAGCTGTACATCCGTTTGATCGCACCACTAAGCCGATATCAAATAATGAGCATGATTTTGACAAGAATTACTCTTGGTCAACCGCCACTTTACACGCGGAAAAGGGACATCTCGAAGCAGGGCCTCTTGCTCGAGAGCTTATCTATGGCGGCAATCATATGGAAGATTGGCAGTATAGTGATCCATTAATATTGGATATGTACAAAAATATGGGCGGTGCTAACGTATTGTTACGTCATTTTGCACGGATGCATGAGGTCAAATCCATTTACCGCAAAATGGAGCAATGTTTGCGTGATTTAAAACTGGATGAACCCTTTTACATCAAACCTAAAGAGCAGGACGGTCAGGGCTGGGGGGCGACCGAAGCAATTCGTGGTGCGCTTTGTCACTGGATTGAAGTTGAAGGCGGAAAAATCAAGAATTATCAAATTATTGCGCCGACTACCTGGAATGTTGGCCCTCGGAGTAGTGAAGAAGAACGAGGCCCCATTGAGGAAGCATTGATTGGTACACCTATCGCTGATCCGACTGATCCTGTTGAAGTGGGACATGTGGCACGTTCATTTGATTCCTGTCTGGTCTGTACTGTACATGCGCATGATGCCAAAACGGGTAAAGAGCTGTCGCGTTTTAAAACATCATAACGATCAATACCTTCGCCAAAAATCAGATCGTGCTTATAAATAAAACAATAGGTTGTAATTTTCTGATGCCTAAACCATGATTAAAAACTCTGTATGGCGTAAAGTTAACAGCATTTTTAATCAAAATTAGCAAATACTAGGCATTGTAACCATTTAAATTCAATGGTTTATGATTTTTTATTTTGGCGAAGGTATTGAACGATTGAATGGTGTTTATATGAGTGCCGAAAGTTCGCCCCTTGTCGGCACTCTTTTTTTCACAATGCAGAATTCTATAATAATAAGATTGGAGAATCAATGTGAGCAACCAAGATGATGATGCATTACGCGACCACATTGGCAAATTAATGGCAAATGGCCTTGAAACAAAGACCGAGCCGTTCCCGGAAAACAACTTTGAATTCGAAAATGTACTGGATGAACTAAGAGATTTGGAGCCAGATGCGCTTGAAGAAAAACTAATTATTTCCGGTTTTGTTGACAAACCCTACGGTGAGGACGAACAGCGTTGCCTTGAATGCATGTATTATTTAGTGCATCGAAAGTGGTGTGACTTGCCTGAACTGGCGGTACCAGTAGAAGCTGAATGGTGGTGCAGGCTTTGGAGAATATAGTTGGCAATACTTGAGGTGCAGTGTCATGAGCGAAGAAAAAATGGCTTCTCCCATACAAACAGCAGATGACGAACTGCGTTTAGTACTTGAAGATATTTTAAAAAATGGGTTAAAGACTGAAGTAGAACCGCGTGCCTATAGTCATGAACAAATACATGAGATCGTGTCAGGGCTACAAACACTCGCTAAAGAGGATTACAATAACAAGCTTATCTCTGCTGGTTTTACTCTCACACCCTATAATCCAGGTGATGATGTGGATGACGATCAAGCCTGTGAAACCTGTATGTACTATCTAGTACATCGTCGTTTTTGTGAACTTCCCGAACTCATGTTACCTGTCGATGAAAACTGGTCTTGCCGTTTGTGGCGGATATAGCATGGAGTTTTCGACTATTCCTGCTGCCTCTGATCATACCGTTTATTTTTCAGGTTAAATTACAAATTGAGCCTTTCATTTTACTATAAGTTTATATGACGCAACCTGCATTTCAACAACAATTAAAAACAGCCTTCGAAAATGAGCGTAATCAAGTGGCTACCGAGTGTGGTAAAGAGGTTAATTTTGAATCTTTAAAGACGGCTACTGGTCATTTTTATCGCAGACTTGATAACACCATTACCGGTGTTTCAGCGCATATTGAACAGTCTATTCAATGCCAGCAAGGTTGTACCTATTGTTGCCATTTTAAAGTCGACGTTAGCGCCAATGAAGTGTTTGCCATTGTTGAACATGTTCAGTCAACCTTTACATCTGATCAATTAGAAAAGCTTGTTCAGAAAGCAACCAGCAATAAAAAGAAACTCGATATGTTGTCTCAGGCAAAACGCATCGTGACTAATATTGCCTGTCCATTACTTGAAGATAATGCCTGTAGTATTTATGCCATGCGACCGTCTATGTGCAGAAAAATACATTCGACCAATGTTGATGCCTGTCAACACGCTTATGATCACCCAGAAGACAACACGGTTGAAAATGCGGAACATCCTATATTATCGGCCATTACCATGACCATGCTCACCGCAGCACGAGAGGGGTTTTCTGCACTGGGACTCGATAAAACAGTTTACGACTTAAATGAAGTGTTAATTGATGCCTTGAGTGATAGTCAATACAAAAAAAGATGGTTAAAGGGTAAAAAGGCTTTTGTTTAAATGTTAATTCAATAACGCTTTATGTTGGTAATCATCGGTTGCGGTAATTCAAATAGACAGGACGATGGCGCAGGTGTTTACGTTGCTCAGCAATTAATGTCACTCATGAAAGTAAACCCTGTTAATGAAGTACGTGTATTTGATGCAGGTACTGCGGGTATGGATATTATGTTTCAGGCGCGCGGTTGTGATGCACTGATTATCATTGACGCTAATCAGAGCACTTCTGATCCCGGTACAATTTTCGAAGTCCCCGGTTTTGAATTAGAGAACATCCCTGAACCGAGCTACAATTTGCATGATTTCAGATGGGATAATGCACTGTATGCAGGTCGCCGAATTTATCAAGAACAATTCCCTACTGATATCGCTGTTTTCTTGATTGAGGCAGAGAATCTGGATTTGGGAATTGGTTTGTCAGAACCCGTGCAAAAAGCTTCTGACCGTGTGATCGAATTAATCATTAAACGTATCAACCGCTATAGTCAACAATGATGCATCAGATAACCTTAAAGAATGGTAACTTATACTTGGATAGTGAGTTGTATAACACCTATTTCAACACGATTAACGCTGTCGCACTAATCAAGCAGGAGTCAACGTTTCTGATCATGCCCGTACAGCAAGCAGGGGGTGGCTTACTGTTAAAGATCAAAAATGCAAAAGGTGATCGTATTGTTCATGCCGTAGAGTTTTTTCAACAATATATAACGATCACTGATGAGGCAATCTCACTGGATGTGGAATGGAGTTCAGCGCTTTGTGCTTTAACATTTTCATTACCTTAGGAATGGGAATTAAATAAGTTGTGCAATTATTAATACCTTCGCCAAACGTATAGGCTAAGTTGAAATAATGTTTTTTAAAATTATAACCTATTGGTTTTATTAGAGTGAAAAAAAATCATTTTAGAAAAATAAGGTCTAAAAACCAAATTGGCGAAGGTATTGATTATGGCGCAGTATTTTTGTTTGCCTTCAAGGCGCGGTAACAGGCGCATAGCTA
>CAZLLL010000259.1:0-5424 GCA_964560255.1 uncultured Methylomonas sp. | reverse complement strand
CAGAACTCGGTAGAATTCATGTGAATTCCTAGTGATTTTTGGCGAAGGTATTGTATTAAACAATGAGTTATATATTTACCGTATTGTGTACAGTCAATAGTAGTCACTACCAATTTTTTATGCTACCGCTCGCCTAAAGGGCTACTAACTTTTAATGCCCACCCCTTTTGCCAATAGAATTAAACAAAAAATAATAAGTAATACAATAAACCCCGCTGTTATCGCTAAGGCAAAATATACATCTATATCTGATACCCCTATCAAACCAAAACGAAAGGCATTAATCATATACAGAATAGGATTGCCTAAGGCTATTTTCTGCCAGATATCAGGTAACATTGAGACAGAATAAAATACTCCGCCTAAATAACTTAGCGGTGTTAACACAAAATTGGGAATAATCGAAATATCGTCAAAGCTATCAGCAAAAATTGCATTAATAAACCCTGCGAGGGAAAATAAAATTGCAGTTAATACAAAGACAGTGCCAGCCACCCACCAGTTAGTGACTGAAATTTCAGTAAAAAACATAGAAATAGCAGAAACGACACAGCCGACTAACACCCCTCGTGTCACCCCGCCACCAATATAACCTGCTAATATTACCCAGTTAGGCACAGGCGCAACCAGCAACTCTTCTATGTGCCGCTGAAATTTAGTTGAGTAAAAGGAAGACACTACATTGGCATAAGAATGGCTTATTACCGACATTAATATCACTCCGGGCACTATATAATGCATATAACTCACACCATTCACAACACCTATACGGTCTCCAATCAGCTTGCCAAAAATCAGGAAATAAAGCGAGGTTGTAATCGCCGGTGGTAATAAGGTTTGTGGCCAGATTCGGGTAAAGCGACGAATTTCTTTAAATAATAGAGTACGCAAAGCAATTGAATTATTCATGAAATAATCGTTTCGCCTTTCGCTAATTTAGGTAAGCGCCCTTCCAGTCCCATTGCTCCACGCATCACTTTATTTTTTAATGGTGTAATACGCTCCGCCAATCCTAGGCCTAGATTGCGAATAAACTTAATGGGTAATATCCGATTACTAAAAGTACGATAAAACAAATCCATTACCGTCATCATTTTTAGGTTTTCATTCCGTCGCAGACGCTCATAGCGTTTTAGTACAGCGACATCCGCTATATTCTTACCTTTAAGGCTAGCATCAATTAACACCTCTGCCAACATGGCAGCATCTAGCAACCCTATATTAACGCCCTGACCCGCTAATGGATTAATCATATGCGCTGCATCACCGACTAAAGCAATGCCTTGTTTGACATATTCCTGGGCATGTTGACATTTTAAAGGAAAGCTTGCCACTCCTAGAATGTTATTAATTTTACCCAGACAATCGGGGAATGTTGCGCTTAATTCAGCAAGTAACTCTGTATATGCTAAAGCTTTTAAGCGCCGAACTTCATCTGGCGTGTTGTACCAGACGATAGAGCCATAATTACCCGTTAATGGTAAAAAAGCTTGTGGCCCAGAGGGCACAAAACGTTGCCAGGTTATATCCTGCTGTTGATAGTCAGTTTCTACATAAATCACCATGGCATGTTGCTGATAATCCCAGCTGGTGATTCCTAAACCTACCGTTTGTCTCAAGCGTGACTGCCCTCCATCAGCACCAACAACGACCTTTGCTGATAATACTCGGCCATCATCCAGTTCTACGCTAACTTTACCATTGCTATAATGCAATTGACTGATAGTGGCAGGGCAAAAAAAATCAACATTAGAAAATGCCTGTGCTCGGTGTAGTAAAGCCAGTTGAGTCACTCGGTTTTCAACAATATAGCCTAGCTCGTCAAAAGCGATATCATCACTATTAAATTCAGTATCACCTGTAGTTTCCCATACTCGCATTCGTTTAAAGGGGCACATGCGCATCGCCAATATGGCATCCCAGGCACCCACTGTGGCTAAAATTTGTTGTGAGGCGATACTTAAAGCAGACACGCGCAAGTCATGTGCTTGCTGCGACAAAAATTCTCTTGGCATGGTTTGTTCAATCAGGGCAACTTTTAAATCACTATCACCTAATGCACAGGCAACTGTCGCACCGACCATGCCGCCACCGACAATTAATACATCATATTCTTCATTCATACCACGCTCCAGTCAGCAAACTAAGTGTATAGATTATACCACCATGCCTTACGAGCACTAAGAAACGTGCGCGAAATAAATGAAGCAACTGTAGGTGCGAATTCATTCGCAGTAACCATTCAGATTCTCCGTTGTAAAATGGGAGTTGAGGAGCCTTTATTCTAATAAAGCCTTCTCTAACCCCTCCTTGGTAAGGAGGGGCTGAATGGTTACCATTCGCATAACACGAAAAATCAGCACATACGAATGTAACTTGCCTAAGGAATGTACATGGCACACTTGAGCAACTTTTTAACACAAGATTGTAGGTGCGAATTTATTCGTACCTACAGTTGCTCAGTCTATTTCATGCGCATTCCTAACTGTTTGTGCAATACTGGATACGGCTTAGAAGACTTGTGCAGAGCCTATTATATTCGAGTAGTTAACGCTACAATAGGCACTGGATTAATTACGATGGTTTAATATGAATGAATTAGTAGGCCAAGAGCAAGAAGAGACTTGGGCAATCAGGCCAAATAAATCACAAATAAAGCGTGATATTGCTGTTATACATGATCTGTGTGAAGAAATAACACAATTAGCGCCTGCTCAGATTGAACGCCTGGAGTTACCTGAGAATATATTTCTGGCGATATTAGCAGCGACAAAAATGCCCTCAAAAGGTGCGCGTAAGCGGCAAATGAAATTTATTACAGCCGCTATGCGCAATATAGATAACGCATCTATTGCGGAAAAATTAGATAAAATAAAAGCAAAAAGTGCCCATGCCGCTCGAGAGTTACACCAACTAGAACGATGGCGGGAACGCTTGCTGTCAGATGACAAACAGGCTTTAACTGAATTTTTAGAGCACTATCCAGCTGCAGAGGCTCAGCACATACGGCAACTGATCCGTAATGCTCACAAAGAAATAGCAATGGCTAAACCGCCTAAATCATCACGCTTATTATTTCGCTATATAAGAGACTTATTAGAGAGTGATATGGATCAAGAGTAGCATAGGACTTTAGGTAATTTGTGACAATAGAAGAATCCGTTGTAGAAATACTTCGTCATGTTTTTTACATGAAGTAAGGTAGCTCGCAATAAATAAACTATCCATATTGCGCAGGATTTTTGTTCGTATTCAAGGCGTACAAGCGAGCGCATAGCGGGCTATGTAACTGCTTGTGCAACACTGAATACGGATAAAAAGACAAGTCAGTTGTTCAAGTTATTTCGTGCACGTTCCTTAGGAATGGGAATTGAATAAGTTGTGCAATTATGACGCAGTATTTTTGTTTGCCTTCAAGGCGCGGTAACAGGCGCATAGCTAGCTACGTAACTGTTTCCGCAACGCAGAAGGCGAACAAAAAGACAAGTCAGAATGCACAACTTATTTGATTCCCATTCCTTAGTGCCTTTACAGGAGTGCAATAGCTGGAGCGATTGCAGGCTTCATAAAAAGCTAAAACGTTTTAACCCCTGCACTGTCCACCTACTAGAAAGTGTAAACTACTTTTATGGAGATATGAAGGGTGTCAGAAATACAGCTATATGTCGCTATTTTGTATTTTTCTATTTAAAGACTTATACTGAGATTTTAACTTAATAATATGTATAAAGGCTGCTAAAAATCCAATAACAATGCCAGCAAAAAGCTCAATGGTTAAAGCTAAGGCCAATGGCATTTGAATCGTAGTGATATAAAAGTTAATCTCTACTGCCTGAAAATTCAATAAAGAGAAGACCAATGCAATAAGTGCAATTAATGCAAAAAAAGAAACTGCTATTATTCGCATCATATAGAATATCCCATTATGTTAAAGAATCGAAATAACTTGTGCATTTGACATAGGATTTTTGTTCGTATTCGAGGTGCGTAAATAGGCGCATATTTAAGCGACATAACTATTGTAGCAACAAAGAAGACGGACAACAAAATAAGTCAAATGCACAAGTTATATTGTCACATTCCTAAGTTAATCAGTAATCGTACACGTAAGCCTTGCTTCATCCACTCGATCACGCAACTCTTTTCCTGGCTTAAAATGAGGAACATACTTTTCTGTTAAAGAGACTGCATCCCCTGTTTTTGGGTTACGCCCCATTCTCGGCTTACGGTGATGCAGAGAAAAACTACCAAAGCCACGAACTTCTATTCTTTCGTTTGTCGCTAATGACTGGCTCATTTGTTCTAAAATACATTTGACTGCCAATTCAACGTCCTGATAGGCGAGATGAGATTGTTTTTTTGATAACTGCTCAATTAATTCAGACTTTGTCACGCTATTTCCTAAATTTATTGTAATAATATTAAAGATGATATGCTGGTTCGGGATATTTTACACTTTGCATAAAAAAAGGGAACTTATAATTTATGCAAATTATGTTCCCTTTTTCTTGTTTAGCTATTATTTATCCAGATTCTTGAATAAATCACGCATAGTCGGTGTACCTGCAACTTGATCTGAGTATTCTTTCATTACAGTAGCTTCTTCATCTGAATCCTTGGCTTTAATAGACAGAGAAATAGATTTATTTTTCTTGTCAACACCAATAAACTTAGCTTCTATTGCATCTCCTACGTTTAGTAATTTAGTGGCATCTTCAACGCGATCCCGCTGAATTTCAGATGCTCTAAGATAACCTTCAATATTTTCTGCCAAGGTAATCACTGCACCCTTAGCATCCACTTCTTTTACCACACCTGAGACCATACTGCCTTTTTCGTTAATAGCAATATAATTCTGGAATGGGTCTTGCTGTAACTGCTTGATACCCAGTGAAATACGTTCACGCTCAGCATCAACAGCCAAAATAACTGTTTCTACCTCATCGCCTTTTTGATACTGACGAATTGAATCTTCCTGCGCATCTGACCAAGAAATATCAGACATATGCACCAAACCATCAATATTACCATCCAGACCAATAAAGATACCGAAGTCTGTGATTGATTTAATTTTACCTGAAATTTTATCGCCTTTGTTATGAGTTGCAGCGAATTCATCCCAAGGATTGGTGCGACATTGTTTCATACCCAATGAAATACGACGTCTATCTTCATCAATTTCAAGAATCATTACTTCAACATCATCGCCCAGCTGGACAATTTTAGAAGGATTTACATTTTTATTAGTCCAGTCCATTTCAGACACATGCACTAGACCCTCGACACCCTCTTCGATTTCAACAAAACACCCGTAGTCAGTCAAGTTATTGACTTTACCTGACACGCGAGTACCAGCAGGGTAACGGTTTGCAATATCGTGCCATGGATCTTCAGCCATTTGTTTCATACCTAATGAAACACGTG
>CAZLLL010000258.1:0-5442 GCA_964560255.1 uncultured Methylomonas sp. | reverse complement strand
AAGTGATCTATACAATGCCAGAATTTATACTGGCAACTGGTAAGTAAACATCTTCAAATACCGCAAAAGAATTGGAGGAAACACGAGTGGCAGTAATAACAATAAGCCCTGATCAAATTACTAAAAAAAAGCGCAGAGGCCCTAAAGGGCATGCTGTTGATCTTAGGGCATTAGAAGAAGTTCAAATGCTTTTGGCAGAGGAACCCAGGCAACACGATTTATTGATTGAACATTTACATAAAATTCAAGATCAGTATCAGCATATTTCCTCTAAACATCTCGTTGCACTCGCACATGAGATGAAACTTTCCCCCGCTGAAGTCTTTGAAGTTGCTTCCTTTTACCACCACTTTGATGTCGTTAAAGAAGGTCAAACACCGCCCCCCCCTCTCACTGTTCGCGTCTGTGAATCGCTTTCCTGCGCTATGGCAGGTGCCAATGAATTACTTGAGGCATTAGAAAGTGGCTTAAATACTGAGCAGGTTCGGGTACAAAAAGTTCCCTGTATTGGCCGCTGTCAACATGCGCCTGTAGCCGTTGTCGGGCAAAATCCTATTGATCATGCCTGCCCTGAATCAGTCGCCATTGCAGTTGATAATAAGGAAATACAGGCAGGTATTACAAATTACATCAGTTTACAGCAATATCGCAGTGATAATGGCTATCAAACACTCAAAGGTGTTTTAGAAGGTAGTATAAGCACAGAAAGTGTTATCAAAAAAATGGAAGACTCTGGCTTACGTGGCCTGGGTGGTGCCGGATTCCCTGCGGGTAGAAAATGGCGTATTGTAAAAGGTTTCGCGGGCCCGCGTTTAATGGCGGTGAATATTGATGAAGGCGAACCAGGTACCTTTAAAGACAGACATTATTTAGAAACCGATCCGCACCGTTTTTTAGAAGGCATGATCATTGCCGCTTTATGTGTCGGCTGCGACGAAATCTATATTTATTTGCGTGATGAATATGCAGGTTGTCGTGAAATTCTGACAAAAGAAATCGCTAATCTACAAAGCATCCCGCCTTCTGATAACTATCGATTACCCCCGATACATTTACGTCGTGGTGCAGGTGCTTATATTTGCGGCGAAGAATCAGCGATGGTGGAATCCATTGAAGGTAAACGAGGTATGCCTCGCTTAAGGCCTCCCTTCCTCGCAGAAGTCGGCTTATTTGGTCGCCCGACTCTTGAGCACAATATGGAATCAGTTTATTGGGTGCGGGATATCATTGAAAAAGGCCCTGAATGGTTTACTTCCTATGGCCGTCATGAACGTAAAGGTCTACGCTCTTTTTCGATTTCAGGTCGTGTGAATAAACCAGGTGTTCATTTAGCCCCGGCGGGTATTACAATGCGCGAGCTGATTGCAGAGTACTGCGAAGGTATGCAGGATGAGCATGAGTTCTATGGGTATTTTCCAGGCGGTGCATCGGGTGGGATCTTGCCTGAATCCATGGCAGATATTCCGATGGATTTTGATACCTTAAATGAGTATGGGTGTTTTATCGGTTCAGCGGCGGTTGTGGTTTTCTCCAAACAGGACAGTGCCAAAGAGCTAGCCATCAATGCAATGAAATTTTTTGAAGAAGAGTCCTGCGGACAGTGTACGCCTTGCCGTGTAGGCACGGCAAAAGCCGCAGTATTGATGGAAAAAGAGAAGTGGGACACTGATTTACTGGAAGAACTCTCCTCGGTGATGGTTGATGCGTCTATTTGTGGTTTAGGGCAAGCCGCACCTAATCCATTGCGCTGTGCTATCAAGTACTTTCCACAAGAAATTCAGGAAATCTAAGAAGCGGATATGCTGATGATCAATTACGATGCTGATTTTTATGGTTGGACACAGGAGCAAGCGGCTTTACTAAAAGCAGGCAGGCTTTCTGAGCTGGATATTGATAATTTACTTGAGGAAGTCGAAACCATGGGACGCTCGGAAAAGCGTGAACTGGATAGCCGCTTAACGGTTTTGCTGCTGCACTTGCTTAAATGGCAATATCAGCCTGTCCGTCGTGCTCGTAGCTGGCAATTAACCATTGAGGGGCAGCGAATTAATTTCTCTGAAACCTTGTACGAAAACCCAAGTCTTAAACCACAGCTAGACACTATCCTGAAAAAAGCGTATAAAAAAGCAATCCTCAAGGCATCGCAAGAAACAGCATTAGATAAACAGATCTTCCCAGGCACTTGTCCCTGGACACTCTCTCAGATTTTGGATGATAATTTTTACCCAGATGCAGGTGAATAAATACTATGGCTGCTAACCCAGATACAATAAACAACCCGATGATCAACTTTACTCTTGATGGTGAGGAGGTCTCAGCGTTTGCGGATGAAACAATTTTGCAAACTGCAAAACGTTACAATAAAGAAATTCCACACCTTTGCTATAAAGAAGGTTTACGCGCCGATGGCAACTGCCGTGCCTGTGTCGTTGAAATCGAAGGCGAAAGAACCCTGGCACCTTCTTGTTGCCGTATGCCTGCTGATGGCATTAATGTACAAACCAGTAGTGAACGTGCACTCAAGTCACAAAAAATGGTACTGGAACTGCTACTATCGGATATGCCTGAGCAAGGTAAATCACCGTATACAAATGATTCTGAACTTGACCAGTGGGTTAAAAAACTGCAAGTAGGCGACCCTCGGTTTGAAGCGCGCGCTCAACCTGCCGCTGATTTATCGCACCCCGCGATTGCCGTCAATATGGATGCCTGTATACAGTGTACTCGTTGTCTACGAGCTTGCCGTGAAGAGCAAATGAATGATGTGATTGGTTTTGCTAATCGCGGTGCACATGCTGAAATCGTTTTCGATATTGCTGACCCAATGGCTGCCAGTAGCTGTGTTGCCTGTGGCGAATGCGTACAAGCCTGTCCTACAGGAGCACTGATGCCTGCAAACAATGTGGGGCTGGAAGTGGCTGATAAAACAGTCAACTCGACTTGTCCATACTGCGGTGTGGGTTGTCTTATCAAATACCATGTCAAAGACGATAAAATTCTATATACCGAAGGTCGCGATGGTGATACCAATAAATTCAGGCTTTGCGTTAAAGGACGTTACGGTTTTAACTATATTCATAATCCCTTACGTTTGACCAAACCGTTAATTAGACGCGATGGCGTTGCAAAAACCACTGAATTACTAGATCCAAATGATTTAGATAAGGTATTTCGCGAAGCCAGCTGGGATGAAGCCTTAGATTTCGCTGCGGGTGGACTGAAAAAAATTCGCGATGAAAAAGGTAAAAAAGCTCTCGCTGGACTAGGCTCGGCTAAAGGTAGTAACGAAGAAGCTTATTTATTTCAAAAACTAATCCGAATAGGCTTTGGTTCAAATAACGTTGATCACTGTACGCGTTTATGTCATGCCTCTTCTGTGGTTGCTTTATTAGAATGTTTAGGTTCTGGTGCGGTATCGAACCCTGTCGAAGATGTAAAGCTGGCCGAAGTTGTCATCATTATTGGTTCCAACCCAACAGTTAACCATCCTGTTGGCGCAACTTTTATGAAAAATGCAACCAAAACGGGTACAAAAATTATCTTAATAGATCCAAATAGTACAGATATTGCAAAATATGCCACTCATCACTTAGCCTTTCGACCTGATACAGATGTCGCTATGCTGAACGGCATCATGCATGTTATTCTGGATGAAGGTTTGCAAAATGATGACTATATCAAAAAGCATACCGAAGATTTCGAGTTTATGAAAGAACACTTGAAAGACTATAGTCCTGAAAAAGTTGCCCCGATTTGTGGTATTGATGCAGAAACCCTACGTACAGTGGCACGATTGTATGCAACATCCAAAGCATCCATGATTTTTTGGGGTATGGGTATTTCGCAGCACATACATGGTACCGATAATTCACGCTGTTTAATTTCCCTGGCCTTGATGACAGGGCAGATTGGTAGGCCAGGTACCGGATTACATCCCTTACGTGGGCAAAACAATGTACAGGGTGCATCTGACGTAGGTTTAATTCCTATGGTCTACCCTGATTATGCACCCGTTACCGATCCCGTTAATCAGGCAAAATTCGAAAAGCTATGGGATATAAAGCTGGATCCAGAAGCGGGTTTAACAACCGTTGAAATGATTCATGCGATATTAGATAATGAAGTGTTTGGCATGTTTGTTCAGGGCGAAAACCCAGCCATGTCTGATCCAAACCAGAACCATGTACGTGAAGCCTTTGTTCATATGGAACATTTAGTCGTACAGGATATTTTCCTGACAGAAACGGCTGGCTTTGCAGATGTTATCTTACCCGCATCCGCGTTCTACGAAAAAGACGGTACCTTTTCAAATACTGATCGACGCGTACAAATGGGGCGGCAAGCTGTTAATCCTCCTGGCGATGCAAAACAGGACTTATGGATTCTACAAGAAATTGCCAACCGCTTAGGTTGCGGCTGGAACTACAGTGGGCCAGAAGAAGTATTTAATGAAATGCGTCTGGCGATGCCCAGTATTGCTGGAATGACTTGGGATAGAATAGAAACAGAAGATTCACTCACGTATCCTTTAGAAAATGTAGGGGATCCTGGAGAGCCAGTCATTTTTACTGATGGCTTCCCGACTGAATCGGGTAAAGGTCGTTTCGTGCCTGCTTCTTATATTCATGCCGATGAAATGCCTGATGACGAATATCCGCTTATCTTTATTACCGGTCGTCAACTTGAGCACTGGCATACTGGTAGTATGACCCGCCATTCCCCCACGCTGGATGCCATTGAACCAGATCCAGTGATAATGGTACACCCAGAAGACATCATAAAACTCGGTATTGAAGCAGGAGATATTCTGACTATCGAATCCAGACGAGGAAAAATCACAGCGTTTGCTCGAGCTGATATTGGTATTCAGCGAGGTAGTCTATTTATGGCTTTCTGTTATAACGAAGCCAGTGCTAACTTGATTACCAATGAAGCATTAGACCCTTCTGCTAAAATCCCAGAATTTAAATTCTGTGCGGTTAAAGCCAGTGCAGGGGGAGAAATTGCAATACGTATCAATTAAAGTCGATATTTATTGAGCTTTTATCTTACCGTTGACACTTTTCAGGAGTGTAAGGTAACTCGCAATAAATAACCTACCCATATTGCGCAGGATTTTTGTTTGTTTTCAAGGCCTAGAAATAGGCGCATAGCAGGCTACGTAACTATTTCTATCACGCCGAAGACAGACAAAAAGACCCGCAAGATGGGTGGGGTATTTGTTGCGAGTTACCTAATAGCTTTAGGAACGTGCACGACATAATATAAGCCATTGTACAGTGGGCAAAGGTCTTTTTCGTGGCCACCTTTATAAAATACAATCGTTAGTTTATCGGGTATAGCTTCGTATGTACCTCACCCACAACCTACACAGGTAACCGCTCAGTCCTAGGCTGTCGAAATTCGCTATTTTTAATTCAAAATATCAATAATATTCAATAG
>CAZLLL010000257.1:0-5454 GCA_964560255.1 uncultured Methylomonas sp. | reverse complement strand
CTGGTAATCTTGTACAACAAATTCAGGAGCCAGAAAAGTATAGACAGTATCAAAATAAAATGCCTGAGCAAGACCATAATTTATTGAATAATTTACCGTCAAATTCACAAGCCCAAACTGTTTCAACAGCAGTTTCTACAGCGGTCACAGCAGAGCAGAAGGTACAACAAATTAAGGCGGGTAGTAGTTGGGTTTATGTTTTTGATCAGCTGGAAAATGAAATTAAATTACGCCACTATTCACCGAAAACGTTAAAAGCCTATCGAGGCTGGGCTATGCAATTTCAGACATTTACCAAGAGTAAAGATTATTTGTTATTGTCACAACAAGATGTGATAGATTTTTTGACTTTCCTGGCTGTTAAGAAACAGGTTTCTGCTTCTAGCCAGAATCAGGCTTTTAATGCGTTGCTATTTTTGTTTAAGCAGGTGCTTAAGCAAGAATTTGGAGAAATTAAGGGCGTAGTGCGAGCAAAGCGTAAGCCTTATATTCCTGTCGTGCTGTCCAGAAGCGAAATTGATCTGGTGCTGGATTATTTATATGATCCGATTGATTTGATCGCTAAATTACTCTATGGCTGTGGGTTGCGGTTGGGGGAATGCTTAAAATTACGGGTGCAAAATTTTAATTTTGATACAGGTATTTTGACGGTACACGATGGTAAGGGTAAGAAAGATAGAACCGTGCCAATACCTGAGTGTTTGATAGTGGATCTAAAAATGCAATTGCAGAAAGTCTTAACTTTATATCAACAAGACATCAGTACTAAATATAACGGAACGTTTTTACCTGATCAACTAGAAAAAAAATATAAAAATGCAGCGACTGAGTATATTTGGCAATGGTTTTTTCCTGCTCAATCATTAACGTATTTGGTCGATAAAAAGGAGTATCGGCGTTATCATGTGCATGAATCTGTGGTGCAAAAAGCGATTAAAAAAGCGACTCAGGATGCCTGTCTGACTAAGCGGGCGACGGCACATACTTTACGCCATTCATTTGCCAGCCATTTATTGGAAGCAAATTACGATATACGCACGATACAAGAATTGCTGGGACATAGTGATGTCAGGACAACGATGATTTACACGCATACGGTCAAGAGCAGGACGCTTAAAGAGGCGCGTAGCCCGTTAGATTTTGATAAGGAAGGTGGTGTCAGAGCCGGTATTTAAGATATTTTAGAGCTAATAAATGGGATGAAAATTCTGTATCACTTTGTTTTAAAATGTATTTTTATTGTTTTATGATAAGGTTTATAGCTCATATCACTTGAATTCCTAGTAAGTCATCCTCATTATGACAAGCAATATGAATCAAGGTTGTACGCGACACAATAGTGAACAGAGTATAATTTATTACATTAAGTTGCCTAGTGTCGGCAAGATGATTTTAGAATAATAAACTATGAGCAAAATTTTTAACTGGCCTATCCGTATCTATTATGAAGATACGGATGCGGGTGGTGTCGTCTTTTATGCCAATTATTTAAAGTTTTATGAGCGCGCACGGACGGAAATGTTACGTGATATGGGGTTTGAGCAAGATGTGTTGATTACCCAGGAATCCGTAATTTTTGTCGTCCGCTCTGTACAGGTTGATTATCTTAAACCGGCTAAATTTAACAATATGTTAGATGTAAGTGCAGAAATAAGTTTAGTGAAAAGTGCAAGTTTAACTTTTAAGCAAACGATCATGTGCGAAAATGAAGTGTTGAATAAAGCATCGATTCGTATTGCGTGTCTAGATGCGCATAGTATGCGCCCTAAATTAATCCCGGATTTTCTTAAACAAGCCTTAAACCATGACTGACGATTTATCCATCTTTTATTTAATTACCCAGGCTAGTCTGGTCGTTCAGCTGGTCATGTTTATTTTATTAGTCGCTTCGGTGATGTCATGGACCTTTATTTTTTCCAAGAGCAAGGAATTAAAACGGGCAGTAAAAGTAACCGATTATTTTGAAAATGAATTTTGGTCGGGGGGAGATTTAAGTACTTTATATAAAAAAATTGCTGCCGAGGAAAACCACGCGGAAGGAATAGAGAAGATATTTCTTGCTGGTTATAAAGAGTTTTCAAGAATGCATGCTGTGCAAGGTGTACCTGCGGCTGAAAAAATAGAAAATGCGCAACGGGTTATGCGTATAGAGCTAGCGCGCGAACTGGATAGACTGGATGAAAGTTTGCCCTTTTTAGCAACCGTTGGATCAACCAGCCCTTATGTGGGGTTATTTGGTACTGTCTGGGGAATTATGAATTCATTTCGCTCCTTGTCATCTGCCAAACAGGCAACTTTAGCACAAGTTGCACCTGGGATAGCCGAGGCACTGGTCGCCACAGCGATAGGTCTGTTTGCAGCGATTCCTGCTGTGGTTGCCTATAATCGGTTTACGACGGGTGTTGACCGCCTTGCTGGGCGTTACGAATTATTTGTAGATGAATTTGTGGTTTTATTACAACGTCAGGTCTACTCATAATGGCTAGGCGTACCAAGCGAAGAAAACCAATGGCAGAAATAAATGTGGTGCCTTATATTGATGTGACACTGGTTTTGTTAATTATTTTTATGATTACTGCGCCGTTGATTCAATCTGGGGTCGATGTGGATTTACCTCAGGCAGATGCTAAACAGATTAATCAGGACGATATGCCTACGCCCGTTATTATCACTATTAATAAGAACGGGGAGTTTTATATTGATTTGGGTAATGGAGAAGATGATGAGCCAGTATCAGCAAGTGAAGTATTATTATTGACTGCGGCGGTGCGTAAGAATAAGCCAGAAACTCAAGTTTATATTCGGGGTGATAAGCAAGTTGAATATGGTAAAGTCGTCACGGTGATGGCGGCCTTGAAAAAGGCAGGCGTGCCCAATGTCGGTTTAATGACAGAAAACTTTTAAACTTGTATTCGGAAACCTAGCCAGTATGCGTAAATATTTTTTTTCATTTTTATTCGCTTTAGCACTGCATCTAGGTATTATTGGCTTATTTGTCATGAATATTTTTACGGGTGAGCCTGTAGTCGCTCAGCCGAAAAAAGTACCGGAAATTATTACCGCGACAATTTTAGATGAGACACGGGTGATTGCGAAAGCACTTGAATTACGCCAGCAACAAGAAGCTAAAAACCAGGTACAGCAAAGAGAAGAAGACGATATTGCAAGAAAATTAAAACAAGAAAAGAAACGCTTGCAGCAAGTGAAAAAGAAACGTTTGCAAGAGGAAAAACAGGCAAAAACACACGCTGATCAACTTAAAAAATCAGCTTTGGAAGAGCAACAAAAATTGCAGAAAATTCAACAGGAAGTGGCTTTAGCTCAGGAAAAACAACAGCAGCAAGAGTTGCAGCGAATTGCTGCAGAAAAGCAGCGGGCACTGGAGAAACAGCGCCAGGCTGAGGCTGAGCGTGTTGCAGAAGAACAGCGCCAGGCCGAGGCAGAAAAAAAAGAAATGGAGCGCATAGAAGCCGAAAAACAGAAAAAATTAGCCGCAGAAAAAAAACAGCGAGAGCATGAAAAAAAGCAAAAAATTGCAGCAGCTAAACAGGCCAAAGCCAATAGGGTTCGTGCTGAAAACGCTAAAATAGCAGAACAGGCCGCTGTCAATGCTGTTGCTTTGATTAAGCGTAAAGTGACGCAAAACTGGAATCGGCCGAGTACAGTCTCTGCTAAATTGTCATGTAAAGTGAAAGTAAGCCTGATTCCTAGTGGCGACGTGATGTCCGTCAGTGTGGTAAAAAGTAGTGGTAATGCCTTGTTTGATAGTTCGGTTGAACGGGCCGTGCGCAAGGCTTCACCCTTGCCTGTGCCAAAAGATGCAGCTGTTTTTAAACAATTTAGAAATTTTACCTTTGTTTTTGCACCAAATTAGAGGCGCTAATGATTGTAAAACGTAATGGCCTATTTCCACCGAGTGGGAGCTGCCTTCAGTCGTGCAAGAGACATGGGCATATTTTAATTCGCGGCTGATGACCGCTCCTACAAATGAAAGAGAAAAAAGTGATTCAATTACTCAAAAAAATATCTGCACTTTTATTATGCTTAAATTTAGTTATATTTAGCCATGCACTACACGCTGAATTAACCATAGAAATTACCGAAGGCGTACAAAGTGCGCATCAAATTGCTGTCGTCCCTTTTGCGATACCTCAAGGGAATAAAATCGGTACAGATATTGCTCAGATTATTGCAGATGATTTAGCAGGATCGGGTTATTTTAATGTACTTGCCAGAGGAGAGATGCTCACCCGTCCTACGCGCCCCGCCCATGTTAAATTTCGTAATTGGGCAGCAACAGGGCAAGATTATCTGGTGATTGGTTTTATGACTAAAGATAATAATCTTTATCATGTGCAGATGAGTCTGTTTGATGTGTATAAAAAAGAGCAATTAAAAGGGCTCAGATTGACCGTTGAAGCGTCGGCCTTACGTAAGGCGGCACATCATTTAAGTGATGCAATCTATAAAAAAATAACGGGGGTAGAAGGTATTTTTACGAGCCGTATTGCCTATGTAACCAGTGAAGTAATAAAAGCAAATCAGCAGCAATATCATTTAGATATTGCTGATTATGATGGTGCCAACAAGGTGTCTATTGCTGAGTCTAAAGAGCCTATGATGTCACCCGCCTGGTCACCGGATGGTCTTCAAATTGCCTATGTTTCTTTTGAAAATAAAGTATCGGAAATTTTTGTTCAGACTTTGCATACCGGTAAACGTAAAAGTGTTGCCAGACATAAAGGAATTAATGGCTCACCTGCCTGGTCGCCTGATGGCAAAAAACTTGCGATTACTTTGTCAAAAGAGGGTAATGCGGATATTTATATACTGACACTGGCTGATAAGTCTTTAAGAAAACTAACAAAATCCTGGGCAATTGATACCGAAGCATCCTGGTCTCCTGATGGCAGCCAAATACTGTTTACCTCTGACCGTGGTCGGCTCCCGCAATTGTATGTAATACCCAGTGATGGTCAGGGGAGTGCCAAGCGTATCACTTTTGAGGGTGATTATAATGCTAGAGGAAGTTTTTCAGCTGATGGTAGCACGGTTGTGATGGTGCAAGGTGTACATGGAAATTATCGTATTGCAGTATTAGATTTATCGACAGATACGAGCAGTGTACTAACCAGCGGGCCTTTAGATGAGTCGCCTAGCTTTGCACCCAATGGGCAAACCATTATTTATGCGCGACGTAAATTAAATAAAGAAATTTTAGCAACAGTGACACTGGATGGTGTGACTAAGCAGGATATTCAGCATACTTCGGGTTATGTTAGAGAGCCTGCCTGGGCACCCGATAAAAAATAACTATCAGTACAAATAATTAAACAATAAAATAGTAAGGGAGATGGAAACAAATAATCATCTAATATTGGGCATCTTTCATTTGTCCTTAAAGGTAGTTTACACTTTTAAAGTATGAATCAGTGCAGGAGTAAAAAAGCTTTA
>CAZLLL010000256.1:0-5476 GCA_964560255.1 uncultured Methylomonas sp. | reverse complement strand
CAATTATGGCGCAGTATTTTTGTTTGCCTTCAAGGCGCGGTAACAGGCGCATAGCTAGCTACGTAACTGTTGCCGCAACGCCGAAGGCGAGCAAAAAGACAAGTCAGAATGCACACGTTATTTGATTCCCATTCCTAAGTAACCTTTTTTATGCTAATGCATTCGTATACTCAACCACACTCTCTGTACTCTGATGCTGGGACTGAGCCTGAGAAAGTGCATCATCTGCCTGTTTGATAAGTTGTTCTAAATTAACCTGATTACTTGGTTCTAAACCGGAAACCCCCATACTCACACTATATTGGATATCAGTCTGACCACATTTGACTGTTGTCTCTCTTGCTAAACACTGAAGCTTGTTGGCAAAGGTAATGGCATCTTTAATAGCCGTATCAGGTAATACTAAAACAAATTTTCCCCATCCCATACGAGTAAAAATATCACTTTTACGTTTTTGCTCTTCTATTATATGGCTAAACGAAATTAAAATTTCGTCATTTACCGCGTGCCCATTAAGCGCATTTTTTTTATTAAAGTCATCCACTTCTATAGAGACTAAAGCCAATGGTAACTTGTTTCTCTGAGAATAGTGATATGTACTTTCATAAGTTTCCAGAAATGCGTTCCTGGTCATTGCACCAGTTAAAGCATCGTGTGTTGCCAGCATTCTTAAGTGCTCTTCCAAATGCTTAATTTTAACTAATAAACCGATCACATACCATATAGCAAATGAAATAATTATCACTGGAGCTATGATGGCTAACGCCATATCCATTTTACTACCTGAAACGACTGAAACTGTAAATGAAACAATAACTAATGCGATCATTATAATAATCGTTGTTAATATAACTTTTTTGTTCCGTCCCAACCTGACGATCTTTTTGCCTATATCATTCAAAACTAATACCTCAAACCATTAAAGCTTTTGTAAAACTATCATTTTATAAAATAACTTCCCAAATAACAGATATGCTTCTGGATAAGTTGGCTAAATTTCGGCTTTCAACTTAAGACGGGACAGAACACTTGTATAACAAGTAGGGTGGGCAGTTTTTTTTGCCCACCATCAAGGCTGAACCTCGGTAGGCAGAAAAGATTGCCCACCCTACGATATAAGCTTTTCCCGTCTTAAGTTGGTAGCCTAAATTTCCATTTCCCTATTAATCAAATAGTCTAAATGGCAGTTCTCACTGTTGAAATTAATTATAGTTCAACTTAAAAAAAACATAGCACTTGTTTTATAATATGGAGGTTACTACTAGGGAAGGTTCGTTGATGCAATGATGATTATCAGGTTAAACAATTAGTTACGTGCTATCTGTATTATGCAGAGTCAATGGTAGTGGGTGCAACCCACCTTCCGCTATCACCAAAAATCAAAGGCTTAGGGAGATGGAAACAAATAATCATCCAATATTGCGAGTCTTTTTGTCCGTCTTCTGCGTTGTAGTAACCGTTACGTAGCCAGCTATGCGCCTGTTACTACGCCTTGAATACGAACAAAAATCCTGCCCAATATTGGACGATTATTTATTTCCAGCTCCCTTAGTATATTTTTGTCATTAGATAATCAGGCATTTACGTGTTTATTGTGCTTAATTTTGGTTCTGTAACAGCAAATCAATAAGTTAGGGAGCGGAGAGTGGGTTGCACCCAATGGTAGTCACTACCAGCCTGTCTACTGGGAAATGAAGGGAGCCCAACAAGGAGGGGGGGGGGCAAAAATATGTTTTTGTACCCTAGACTTATCTCGCTATAGGTTCAATAAGCTAACTCTACGGTGCCTTAGGAATGGGTACGACACAGTTGAGCAACTGACGCAGGATTCTTGTTCGTATTCAAAGCACGCAAACTTAGCTCTAGCGAGCTACCTTAAGCCAGTTAAATCAATTTATCTGCCGCTCTTTGCGCGTATTCATCTGCTCATACGATAAATAAATACCTACTATGAGAGTCAGCCATAGCGCAACCATAGGCCCAATAACACCATCATAGGGACTGACTAAAAATAACAAATCTGAACCTTGATTTACATTAGTTATTTTATGCGCCATTTTAATCTGCCACACCCAGGCCGTATGACAACCGATACACCAGGCTAGACTTAGGTTCAGACGCGTACGTAATACTGCTAAAAAAAAACCGACCATTAACAAAGCCCAGAAGGCACCAAAATGTTCTGGATTTAACAAATTTTGAAACGCTTCTAATAACAGCTTGAAACTATCGGAAAACTTCGCCTGATCAACGGATATAGCCGTTTTTGTTTTAATAAAATGCAATATAGCATAATAAAATGAGCTTAAAAAAATAGTGGCGGTTATTCCTAGTCGCTTTATGTAAGCAGCAATTAAAATTCCGCGAAACATTGGCTCTTCTAATAATGAAATTAACAAAGCTAATAAAAATGCCACCAGCAAACTGACAAGCAACTTTTCTACTCCCCAGAGATGGCTTTCATCAAGGGTGGTAATACCTAAAGCATAACTGAGCAATAACGCAGGCAGTAATGTCACAACACCCAAAACGATACCACCCGACATCTGTTTTAAAAAATTCTTAATCGGTATAAAACCTATCTCCTTTGCACTAATATGAAGCCAGCGCATAACGGGATAAATGCTTAATATCAACAAAATCTGCGTCACTCTACTGATAATTCGGCTTAATGCTGCCACGCCATCAAGCAATAAAAAAACGCCATAGCCAATAAAACAGGCAATAACGGAAAATAATAGTAACATCAAAAAAGGCAATAAACTTATTGCTATTTTATTTGACATTTTTGGCTCCTAAATCTCCCCATAAAATCTGTACTGCAGCCAATGCTGCAAGTGCAGCAGTTTCAGTGCGCAAGATTCGTGTCCCCAATTGCACTGGTATAAACCCTGCCCGTTTTGCTATTTCCCGCTCTGGCTCTGAAAAACCACCTTCAGGTCCTATTAATAGTGTAACCAGACTACCTTCTGGCTGTAGCTGAGGTAATGTTCGCGTGGCCAAGGGGTCTAAAAAAAGTTTAAGACCAGTTTGCCTATTAACCCAGGTTTCTATACACTCAACACCTTGAATCTCTGGCCTGATAGTTCGTCCACTTTGTTCGGCGGCATGTTGTGCAATTTTCTGCCAATGGCGCACTTTATTCTGGCCTTTCTCTGAGTTTAACTGCACAACACAGCGTTCTGTTTGTAAAGGAGTCATCTGAATCACACCTAACTCAACTGATTTTTGTACGGAAAAGTCCATGCGCTCACCACGCGATACTCCTAAACCTAAAATCACACGCAAGTTTGATTCAACACTTCGGCTAATAAAGGATTGTAATTTAATTAAGACGCGTTTTCGCGACACTTCAACCATTTGCCCCTGATACTCGCCTCCTTGGCCATTGAATAAGGTGATAGTATGCGTTTTTTTAAGTCTTAAAACAGCACGTAAATAATGGGCACTTTCTTCATCTAGCTCAATAGTTGTGTGTAAGACTAAAGGCATGGCAACATATAATCTTGATATTCTCATGGTTTTGCCTATATGGCTATATTAGAGTTGTTATTTTGAATATATATATATATATTAATAATCAGTATGTTATGTTTTTAGTGTGTTTTATTTATAAAAAAACCGGATATAATTGCATTTCATCTGATTTTCTGACAAGTGAATTATTTTAATCAATTGATTTTAAATAAATTTTATTTTTTTATTCACAAGAACAGCTCTATTAAAAACGAGACTACTAAGGAATGGGCACGACACAGTTGAGCAACTGGCGCAGGATTTTTGTTCGTATTCAAGGCGCACAAACTTAGCTCTAGCGAGCTATGCGCCTGTTACCGCGCATTGAAGGCAAACAACAATACTGCGTCATAATTGCACAACTTAGGGAGATGGAAACAAATAATCATCCAATATTGCTAGTCTTTTTGTCCGTCTTCTACGTTGTAGCAACAGTTACGTAGCCAGCTATGCACCTGTTACTACGCCTTGAATACGAACAAAAATCCTGCCCAATATTGGACGATTATTTATTTCCAGCTCCCTTATCAAGGCAGCAATTCTAAATATGGAAACCATTTATAATAAATTAGTTGTAAATTTGACTTTAGGGTTAATTTATACATTAAGGTTATTTTTCATTGTTTTTAGGCTAAATCGGCAATTGATGCGGAAAAAACCTTAACAAATATTTTATAATATGCCTGTAATCTATTGAAATTTAAGAAGTGACCAAAATTTAGAATTGCTGTTATCAAGGAGGGGTTAGGGGGGGAGGTTTTATTAGAAAAAGACTGCTCACAACGCCTATTTTACAAAGGGGGATCTGAGCGGGTTCGTGCCTCACCCGCAGCCTACATTTTTAAATGGGTAACCTTCTATCTCCCTAAATACTTTGTATTTTCGTAATTAAGGATTTCTTGCCTTTATGAAAGCTTTAAATTATCCCAAACTACCTGTGTTGGTTTTGACTGATTCATGGTATAAAAATGCAAACCAGGAGCACCATTATCTAATAACTGCTGGCATAGCTTAGACACTACATCCTCACCAAAAGCCATAATTGACTCTTTATCGTCACCATAACATTCCAGTGTTTTACGCATCCAGCGCGGAATATCAGCGCCACACATATCCGAAAAACGGAATAATTGCGAATAATTAGTGATTGGCATAATGCCTGGGACAATTGGAATGTCAATACCCTTTTTTTCACATTTATCCAGAAAATAAAAATAGGCATCGGCATTATAAAAGTACTGTGTAATAACGGCATCAGCACCTGCATCTACTTTGCGCTTGAAATTAATAAAATCTTCAGTAGCATTATTTGCTTGTGGATGGATTTCTGGATAAGCTGCGACATGAATCTGAAAATGATCCCCCGTTTCTAAACGAATAAACTCGACCAGTTCATTAGCAAAGCGAAACTCGCCAGCAGACATTGTTCCTGAAGGCAAATCGCCGCGTAAAGCAACAATTTTTACAACGCCGTGCTCGCGGTAATTACTTAATATCTCGCGGATATTTTCTTTAGTTGAAGCAACACAGGATAAATGCGGTGCAGCTGAAATGCCATTTTTCTGTATTTTCACAACCGTATCATAGGTTTTATCACGAGTTGACCCACCCGCACCAAATGTTACCGAAAAAAAATCTGGATTAAGTTTCGCTAAATCACGATGCACTTGCTCTAAATTTACCGTCCCTTGTTCAGTTTTGGGTGGATAAAATTCAAAACTAAATAAATCAGCTTTTTTGTTAGTCATGATAATTTTTCAATATGATATTCATTCTGTAGACTGGAGTACCCGAATATAGTTTTTCAGATAGGTAACCGGCTATAAACTGAGACGAGCTACAAGCTTGTGGGTGAGACACGCAACCTACATGTTGACACTGCAAGCAAAATAGGAGGTAAATTATTAAGGAATGGGAATCAAATAACGTGTGCATTCTGACTTGTCTTTTTGTTCGCCTT
>CAZLLL010000255.1:0-5549 GCA_964560255.1 uncultured Methylomonas sp. | reverse complement strand
GCATGAGCCCCAGCATTGATAACCAGATATATTTTGTTGGGGTTCGTGCCTCACCCGCAACCTACATTTTTAAGTAACCTGAAAATCTATAGATTATTCATTCATTTAACTTCTTATATCCAAAATGTCTTTCTACGCTTTGCTTGTTGTGCTTATTCTTTCCCCTTTACCTTTTGGAAGTAACCGCCCATGGTCTTGGAGTTTGCTTTGTGCCATGATTGGGTTATTGACCATTTTTTGGTGTATTTCTTTTTATCTAAAAAAAGAAAAGATGCATTTGCACTTTTCGCGCATCAAGGTCCCCTTTCTTTTATTTATGAGTGCCTTATTTTGGGCATTTATTCAAACTAGCACTTTGATTCCTGAGAGCTGGGGGCATCCTTTCTGGCAAATATCTGCACAAGTACTAGACATAAAAATACCTGCACGGATCAGTCTTGCGCCTGAGCTCACTATCACTGCAATGATGCGATTATCATGTTATGGTTTAGTGTTCATTATGGCGATGTATTATTGCCAAAAATCAGACAATGCGAGAAAATTATTTAACTGGTTTGCTGTCTCAGGGTTTATTTACGCCACTTATGGGTTAATCATATATTTTGGGGATTTCAATAAAATACTATGGCTTGATAAATGGGCCTATCAGCATGATATCACCAGTACTTTTGTGAATAGAAACTCCTATGCCACTTATGCTGGACTTTGTTTGCTATGTTTAATACCGAATTTATTGTATCAGTTTGAAATGAGTGCTTCTTATGGTTTACAGAGTAACTACGGTAAGCAATTATTTATAGAAGCACTACTTAAACGAGCATGGCTTCCTATGCTTATGTTTTTTACTGTTGGTATGGCTCTATTCCTGACGCATTCAAGAGGCGGGGTTCTTAGTACTGCTTTGGCAATTGCTCTATTGTTTATTATATTATCCTTATGTCATAAATTAACCAGTCGCGCCCTTATTCACACCTCCTTAGCCATCCTGATGATGGCAATAGCATTGTTCAGTTTTAGCAGTGATAAATTAATGGAGCGTATGGAGGATATTTCAACTGAAAAAACAACAAGCCGGATGAAAGTGTATCGCGCTACTCTAATCGGGATTTCTGATAATCCCTATCTAGGCTATGGTTATGGATCTTATGAAAAGACATTTCGTTTATATCGTGCAAAAGAGACTAGTCATATTTATGACAAAGCACATAATACCTATCTCGAAAATTTGTTTGAATTAGGTATTCCGGCTGCAAGTGCTTTATTTTTGAGTATTTTTCTCATTTCTCTCAAATGCTTGTCAGGAATTTGGAATAGACAGCGTAACTGGATTTATCCAGCAATCGGTTTCTCAGGTACGGTATTAGTTGCAGCGCATGCTTTCGTTGATTTTAGTTTACAAATTCCTGCTGTTGCAGTTATTTATGCGGCAATGCTTGGGGCGGGGTTTTCTCAGTCATTTAGCTCTAAAAGGCCTGAATAAAAATAGGGATAGGTGAACAGTTGCCTTTGAGGTGCGACTAAATTTAATCCGCTTTGAGCGGTTCACTTTTTCAGGCCTCCGGCTCTGCCGGAGGTATTTGGCTTCCAAATCTTGTTTTATATGATTCTGAAAATCTAGATAACAATTTAAGTTGATTTAATAGTCACTTTTTTTCTATACCCTAGAAAGGAAAGCAGTCCAGCGGATAACAGCCAAGCGATTGCAGGTGCGGGTACTTGTTGAGAAAACTCAGCACCCGTTAATTCGAGTCCGTAGGTCATTTCCTGAAGGTTAGAAATACCCTTAAACCAGCCAGTATCAAGATTAACAAAGTTATCAGGCTCTACGCCGAAAAAAGCAACCGCTAAGAAATACATGCCATCTGAAGTTAAAGGATCAAGAAGTGCTTCTGAGTCAATATTAAAAAAGAAAAAAGAGTCATCAGTCAGTAGATCGCCCGTCAGGTCAAATAACCATATTCCTGCAACAGCGTCTACTTCAGGTATAGGGTTATTATCTTCGCTTAGGCTGGCGGTCATGCTTACAGTAAAATTTGAGAAATCATTAACATTTATCTTATACATATCCACTGCATCAAGAAAAGTAACGCCATCATATTTGAGGTGACCATTGATCGTATCAAGATTACCAAGACCGCTAGTATTCTGCGCAGTTGCCACTAACTCACCTGCATCACCTATTTCGTTAAAAATTGTGGCAGAGCTGATATTGATAGACCCTAATAGAAGAAGAAAAGACCATAAATATTTCATAAAAAACCTTATAAATTATAATTCAATAAAATTGCGGGGGGGAATGTAATATATATACCGGATTGCTTAAAAAAGCAAGAATAATATGCGTTTGAAGTTATTTTATAATAATTTGATATATAGTGCTAATTCTTCGGGCGAATCTGATAAAATTTCAAAAACCCAAAATTCAATCTCAGGATTTTTTTTTGAAAAATTAATTAATTCATAACGTTTTAATTTCCAAAATAAAAGTAGTTGTGATTTAAAGATAGCCTGTAGTTCTTCATCTAAAAGTTCTCTGTTATTCCATAAAAATAAAACTCTTGGTTTTATCAGGTTCCTATTAAATCTATCGGCATAAACTGACATTTTTAAAGCAAGCACTGCCCGGTCTGCTGTTTCAGGATACATGGCATCAATTAGTGCCATATCGTACCAAGAGTAAGGCGCGACAGGCATTAGCGATAATGCAATTTTTGTCGTTGCATTTAAGTCAGCAATATTTTGGTCTATGTCTTTTATTTTGCTTATGTTATTGGTAAATTGAATAAGTTTTAACTGACTAAGTTGTCGCCAGTAAAGGCTATTGTCTACCCATTCGATTGCACTGATTAAGTGCTCCTGACTTTTTAATAATGTTGTCTCCGAGGGGGATAAGCCCCAAGATATTTCCTGAATAACAGCATTAGAGTATAGACTTTCTAAGCTAGAAATAAAACGAGGAACGGCTAAATAGACTAGGCAGCAGGATAATAGAGTCAGTCCTAATAGAATAATTTTTTCAGTCACATGCACATGCAGTAAATATGTAATACCCCTAAAACTGTTTGTTCGTTTTACGCTATCAGTTTTTGGAAGATATAAAAATATAGGGTGCGCTCTATGCACCATCAATGGTAGATTGATCTCCATGCAGAGAGTGCTCCCTGCATTTTTTAGTCGATACTTTTGACAGGAGTGGAATAGCTAAGGAATGGTAACCGTTCAGTCCCCCTCCTTACCAAGGGAGGGTAGACCGCTTGCTCCGTCTTGTGTGGCCAAACTTTGCTATTGCAAAAGCTAACTTTAATTAGGGCTCGGCAAATCCTCTAATCGAGCTATTAGAATATCTTTTGCTGCATTTGTTTTACCAATTAGTATCGCTAATTTAGCAGGATCACTGGCAAACCTAGCTTGAAGTTTAAGAATTTTTGCTGCCGCTCTCGCTTCTACGGCATCAATTCTTTCCTGAGTTGTTACCGCAAAAGTTGCAGTAGAAAATGTGAATACACAAAGAACCGTAAATACTTTTATTAAACGCATATAATCACCTATAATGCTTGTGTCAAAATGTACCTTCGTAATTCAATAATTGACGAGGTAGCTCGCTTGTTAAACGTCAAATTTATAAAAACAATAGCATTTTTTTTGCAAAAAATCAATTAGTAATATTTATATGTTTTGGTAAAGTGTAGGTTGTGGGTGAGGTACGAACCCCAACAAAATACAATGTAAGCTATTACTCTAGAGATAAGTTTTTACGCTTGATATATTGCCAATAGAGTGTAAGCCTATCTCCGCGTGGATTAATAAGGTTCTCTAGAACTTCAAAATTTGTATTGATATGCTCAAGCTTTTTTTGGCTTCCCGATAGGTAGTCCTTTTTTGGGCATCCTTCATTTATCGGTTTACACTTTGGCAGGAGTGCAATAGCTTTAGCTATTGCTGTGTACTGAAAAAGCTAAAGATTTTTTACTCCTGCATTGCTTCATACTTTAAAAGTGTAAACTACTTTTAGGGACAAATGAAAGATGCCCTTTTTTGCATATAATCAAATAACTCAATATTCAATTTTAGAACATCAAGAATGGAAAAAAAACGCTATTATTTTATTTTGGCTTTAGGTGTCTTTCTTTTTACATCAGTGAATACTTATGCCGATGGCCGTAAGAATGCTTATACTCCGGCAGGAATCCATTTAGGGGCTTTCTTATTGCATCCAATAATGACATTTGCTAATGAATATGACTCCAATATTTTTCAAAGAGATCGTCGCATAGGCGAGACAGCGAGTTATATTGCGCATTTTATGCCAGGTTTTACTATTGATTCAGAGTGGAATCAACATGCACTGTATTTCTCTCTCAATACAGACCTTGCTATCTATTCAACTCAACCTGAATTCAATGATTATAATGATGTTTTTATCTCTTTAGGGGGATATTTTGATATTTTAAAAAATAGTGTATTCGATGCCCGTTTTGGCTATGATAAACTGCATCAACAACGAGGATCACCCGATCAAAGTTTAAGTAATGAGCAGGTTTTCTTTGACATAAAATCACTAAATCTACTTTACAATCATAAATTTAACCGCTTGGCCTTGGAGCCATCATTTGATTTCGTGCGCTATGATTATCAAGATACGCCAACTGTATTAGGGACGGGCTTGCAGCAAAGTACGCGGGATCGCTGGGAATTTACGACGAGTATACAAATGGGCTATGAAATTCAGCCCGGATACCAAGCATTTAGTCGTTTTATCTGGAAAGAAATAGACTATGATACCGCCGTCAGTAGCAGTTTTTCGACAACTCGTATATTACGTGATTCTACCGGCTTTAATTTTTTGGTTGGCATGGATTTTAACTTAACTCATTTGCTGATTGGTGATATTTCAGTCGGCTATTTATACCGAAAATATGAAAACATTAATTTTGCCACAATTTCCGGACCTAATGGTTTTATTAATTTAATCTGGAACCCAACGCCACTGGCGGAGATTGTATTTAATTACAGTCATGATATAGGTGAAACAACGCAAAGAGGTGTGGCGGGGATATTGATTGATAGTGCTAGCATTAATATCACGCATGAATTATTACGCAATGTGATTTTAATACTTGGAGGGGAGTACACCCATAATGAATATATCGGTTTTAATGCAAATACCCCGATTGCAGCTAATCGTACTAATCGGATAGATAATATTTTTGGTGTAAATACCGGGGTGAGGTATTTATTGAATCGTAATTTTTCTATGGAACTCTCTTATGAATATGAAAGCCGCGATGTAAATTACATATTACAGGATTATGATGCCCATAGTGTTATGCTTAGTATTACAGGGCAAATTTAAGACGATACATATTTAAGACGATACATATATTAGGAGTGAAATGCACTACCGACACTATTTTAAAATAGAATCGTAGTCATCGTAATCAATGGGGTGTAACCTCATGGCTGTCGAAGTCCTGACCGTAGGAGTTAAAGTAAATTTCTTTTTTTGGATATTCCTTGTTTTGAAAATTATTAGCATATTATTAAAAAAT
>CAZLLL010000254.1:0-5588 GCA_964560255.1 uncultured Methylomonas sp. | reverse complement strand
AATTCCCTAAGAGTCAAGCTGTGAAAAATTTAAAAACTGGAAGATCGAGTTATAGATAGCTTTTCTCAAATGATAATTGCTATTTTTTTTGTTTCGTGATTATTTGTAATCCTTGCAAGCAAACAGAAATCCAGATTTAGATTGGAGTTATGTTTTTGTAAGTTTATTGTGGTATATATTTTGCTAGATATCTAAAGAAACGACACACACACACATATTCTTAAGCTAAGTAATTTATTTTTGTGAAGATAGGTAAGAGCGAATTTGCCATCCATTGAAATATTTAGCAATTATTTTTTAATTCCAGTGGGTTTTATTCCCCGTCCTTAGGGACGATAAAATAAACTTGCATAGATGATACCCCGACCGCTTGCGGCGGGGAGTTTCATTCGCTTTTACAGGAAAGGCTTTAAAAACCTCCTGCCTAATTGTTTAAGTAAGTGCCTGCGCTTTGTGTTCTTTTCTTATAGGTAATGTTTATGACTTCTTCTGCTGTGAATGCTCTACAAACAGATATTGACAGTCTGTATCTCGAGCAACAACAAACCCTTGTCCATATATTTCGACGTATGGTTGGTTGTCATCAAACGGCTGAAGATCTTACTCAGGAAGCGTATTTAAAAGTTTCTGATGCTTCAAAAAAGAAAACAATTGAATATCTTCAGCCATTTTTATACCGGACAGCAAAAAACCTAGCCTTAGACTACCTGCGTAAGCAAAAAGTCAGAAATAAAAAGTTAGTTGAGAAAATGGATGACATGTCTTATGAACAAATAACAGATAATGCGCCCACTCCAGATATAGAAGTTCAAGCCAGCCAAGAGTTGAATCAGCTACTTAACTTACTAAAAAAGCAACCAGAACGCCGTAGTGAAATGCTTATTATGAATAGAGTCCACGGCTGGAAAAATGATGAAATTGCCGAATATTTTGGTGTTTCTAAAAGTACAGTGGAAAAAAATATTCGTATTGCGCTTGCACATTGTCTAGTTTTAAATTCTTCCCATCAATAATTGTTTTAGCTTTAAAGGTTTAAATAAATTCTGGAAAAGCAACAGATTTACTAGCACTTTAACGGCGATTAACAGTGTTAAGCGATTGCTTCCCAAAGTGAGGATCTAATGGGTATTTGGTTGTTATTTATCTGTTATTACAGTGAAATTTTGTCGTGAATTATTTTTAGCCTGTAGTCATGAATAATGCCTTAAGAAAACATCTCTTTACTAGAATTTGTTACTAATAATCTTTTTAACCAAAGTTCTAACTCTTTTCATGCTGAATAAACCGTATCACCGTGCGACTCATGATAGCAACTATATTAATACTCAAGTTAATTTAGAAAATGCTTTTTTAGTCTTGGCGTTGTACTTGGCTGTGTCCATTGATCTGGTGAATGGCGGATATTTTCAGTTTGTCGCATCGTAACCATAATTTATTGTCTCGCCTTGGGAGGGTTAAAACCCCCAGCTTCAGCTGGTTGCTTTTAGCCTCCCCCTGTATACTGAGATAATGAATGAATAAAGAAGAGGGTCGCATTCAATTTTTCGATTGCATGTGCATATTGTAGGTGTACGAAGTATCGAAAAGCGTTGTTGACGAAAGATCTAGCGCTTAGATTGAAAGAACTAATTATGCAGATATGCTCCGATATGAAGGTAGAAATTATTTCAGGAGTTGTATCGAAAGATCATGTTCATATACTTGTATCCATGCCACCGCAAGTAAGTGTAAGTAAAATAGTTCAAAAAGTAAAAGGTAAGAGTTCGTATAAATTACAGAGAGAGTTTCCATTATTACGAAAAGAATATTGGGGGCAAAGAATGTGGGCAAGAGGTTATTTTGCATGTGGGACGGGCAATGTAACGGATGAAATGATTAAGTCTTATATTGATAATCATATCGAAGGGGATGATAGCTTTCATATAGAAGAGTGACTTCTAGTCCGTTTTTTAGTCGCCTTGGGGCGAACGGCTTGAAGCCGCACTTTAGGCGGGAAGAACACTTACAGTGTCTACAACAAGCCACCGGTCTTTAGCCGGTGGTTATTTGACTTTTAATCAGTAGTAAGGTTATCCGTTCCTAAATCGTTTTATATATGAGCTTGGTATTAAGCTCCCTATTTTTTACTTTGTTGTTTAACCAGCTCAGTTCTATTTTTTTAGTTCAAATCATAGGTTGATGTCTCGTCCCAAGGATTGGGTTCTATACTTTTTTTCTTCCTATCAAATGATTTATAAAAAACTGAATATTTATTATTTTTATATTGTACTGAACTTATCAGCTTGTAGTTTACCTCCAGATTATTTCCCAATGGTTCAAAATGATGATGTACTTCAATCCTCGGTCGATTTAGTACCAGATGGTCATTTATGGCGACTTAAGTACGATAATGGTGGGTTATCGGTTGATATTTCCAGTATTCAAAGTAAATCTTTTACTGACTTTATATGTGCTAATCATGGGCGACAAATTCTGGTAGCTTGGGATGAGGAGCCTCAATTAATAATAATTGATTTACTGAGGTATATTTTAGTGATGTATACCATTATTGAGAATGAGCATAATGCCACTTATCTTAGTGTCTTGCGTGATGATGGGAAACAATTTAGTGCTCCCGTATACCATAACAATAAAACCGGACAAGCTCCGCTTTATCTGGATTTAATGACTGTAGATTCTATAGGAGATATTCGTATCATCTGGTATGGTTCTGGGGATAATTATCAGTCGCTGTGTGACCTTAAATAATGAGGATAGATAAACCATATGTGAATCATCGTATAGCTAATCAATATTTAATTGATAACCCTCTAATTTTTAGTGAGGGTTTAATATTTACTATGCAAGAATAAATTGAATATCATGTCCGATGGATATACAGGAGTCGGCTTTGAAACATATTTTTGGATTAAACGAATATCTGTATCGACAAAAAAATACCAATCAACCTATTGTCATTAATACTCAAGAATTGATTAATGGTCATCTTTTATTAACAGGCATGTCTGGTACGGGTAAAAGCTATCAGGCACAACGATTATTAACAAATGCAATTCAGCAAAATTTAGAAGTCGATATTTTCGATGTTCATAATGAACTTGATCAGTCAGGAACTATTTCTGCACTATATTCAGAGTCAACTCAATTAGGTTTTAACTTGCTTTCAATTAGCTCTGATCCACATTCTGGCGGTGTTCGTAGGCGGGTTAATGAAATAATAAATATGGTTAATGCGACTAGAAGACAGTTAGGTTCAAAACAAGAAACGGCTCTTAGAAATCTTCTTAATGATGTCTATAGGATCAATGGATGTAATGATTGTGAACCAAATACGTGGCGAAAAAAAGAAATTACAGGTTCTATTCGAAACAGCCTGATTGAACAGAGGGACTATCAAGCTCTAAGGCAATACTACCCAGTGATGAATGACCTTCTTAGTTTTGCAGAGCGAAAATTAAGTTCTCTATATCTAGGCACTAATACTAAAGCCGTATTAGCACTGGAAGAAGTCAACCATTTAGCTAAACAGCTGAATCGAGCACTGCAAAAGTATAGAAAATCTAATCAAGATGCACAGATCGAAAAAACTGAAAAAGCATTAGAGGTTGTAAAATCAAAAGTTAAAGCTGCATTTGAAGCTTATGTTGATCATATCGAATCAGGGATTGAAATTAGTGATGTGATGAAATATAACAGCAAAGAGGTATTGCAAAGCGTTTTAGAACGCTTAAATATTCTTAATGCTGCAGGTATATTTCATCCAAACCCTCCAGCCTTTGGTAATGCAAATGGACGTTGCCATCAAATAAAACATCTTAGTGATGATGAACAGTCGATGTTTGTTTCCATGCGCTTAGAAAGCATTTTTAGGCAATGCCGTGATTCTGGGGTGAAACCCGATATACAGCATATTGTGTTTGTTGATGAAGCCCATAAATTTATTTCAGAAGACAGTGATAATATTATTAACATTATTGCCAAAGAAGGGCGTAAGTTTGGCTTAGGTTTGTGGTGTGCCTCTCAATCACCCACTCATTTTTCCGAAGATTTTTTGACCAACTGCGGAACCACAATTCTGTTGGGATTACATTCAAGTTATTGGGATATGGCTTGTCGAAAGTTGCGTATAGAACCTTCTGTTCTGAAATATATTCGTCCTCAGCAGGTCGCTGCAATAAAGTTACAGCTTAAAGGGAATATGGACTCCAAGTTTCAAAATGCGATTATAAATGAAACAACCTTGGCTTCTGTTGTTTGAACATGTTTAAACGATGGTTTAAGGGTAGAGAACGACAAAATACTGAAAACATAAAATACTTAAAACCACTTAATGTACCAGGCATTATTCAAGTTAAATCAGTTGATAAATTACTCAGTGTGCATAAAGGGCGGTTGACTCAAATTAATGAATTGGCAGGGCTATCTATAGTCAATTTTGATTGTTTTTACCTATCTGCCATTCACCAATATGCACGATTTGTTCAACAATGTCCTGCGTCTGAGGTTCATCATCATGCAGGGTTGGGAGGAATGCTGACTCATGCCCTTGAAGTTTGTGTAATTGCCTTAAAAATACGAAGATCTTATTTATTATCAGAAACCGGAGGTGCAGAAGAAATCAGTCAAAAACAGGATTTGTGGACTTATGCGGTGTTTATTGCTGCACTTTGTCATGACCTGGCCAAAGTTGCTGTAGACCAGGTGCTGATAATTTATGATGAAAATCATCAACAACAAAAATGGGGGCCTTGGGAGAAATTTATTGATGAACAAGGACAATGGTACACCACAAAATTTGTACACAATCGTCAGTATAAATTGCATGAAAAAGCATCACCATTATTGATCAGTCGAATAATACCTTCACAAGGCATGAAATGGATTAGTAGTGATCAGACGGTTTTTTCCTATTGGCTTGCCTGTCTTTCAGGTGATATTGATAACGCAGCATCCATTGGCGAAATTGTTAGCATTGCTGATAGTAAATCTGTCGCAGCCAATTTAGGTGCAGATAATAGTCGAATGCCTACCGTTAAAACTAAACCTTTACATGAAAAAATGTTAACAGCTTTACGTTATTTGTTAATGGAAGGTGAGTTACCGTTAAATAGAAATGGAGCAGCAGGCTGGGTAAAAGGTGATGACTGTTGGCTGGTGAGCAAGAGAACAGTAGATGCTATTCGGGAACAATTAATTGAGGAAGGGCATTCAGGTATTCCTACTAAAAATGGTCGGTTGTTTGATGTATTGCAGGAACATGGCGTGATTATTCCTTATGGTGATAAAGCCATTTGGCCAGCAACTATAGAAGGTGATGGTTGGAGTAATGATCTCACTTTGATCAAAGTGGCAACGAGTAAAATATGGGTAAGCCTTGCTCAACGACCTAATGATTTTGAGGGTCGAATTATTACTAAGAATGTTAAGTTACCTGAAAATAAACCACAAGAAAAAACGGATTCCCAGAATAAGATTGAGAGTGCAAAAAATGTTACAGAGAGTGGTGTAGAACGCTCACAATTAGAAAAAATAGAGTAACTACTCACCCCCTAAAAAAAACAATAAAAACACTTGACAGGTTTTTGAGT
>CAZLLL010000253.1:0-5590 GCA_964560255.1 uncultured Methylomonas sp. | reverse complement strand
AATATAAAAAACAGAAAATAAACCCGCTCAATGTAAGTTACTTGTGCTTGACGCAAGATTTCTGTTCGCCTTTGAGGTGCTTCAACAGGCGAATAGTAGGCTTTGCAGCAATAAAAAAGACAAGCAAGTACCCTGAGGAACGTGCACGAAATAACTTGGGCAACTTGCTTGTCTTTTTATCCGTCTTCAGCGTTGTATAAATAGTTACGTAGCTAGCTATGCGCCTATTTATACGCCTTGAATACGAATAAAAATGCTGCGCCAGTTGCCTAACTTATTTCGTGCACGTTCCTGAGTGATACGGTAACAGCCCATTTCTTAGGCTGTTACCGTATCACAACACCTCATTGAAAATACACAGTATAATATCTAGCTTATCGGCACTCTAATTAATGTAAAAAACCATGTAGCTCATGAGAATAATAAAATGGACATTCATTATATTCCTTACCCTTTCTATCCTAAGCATATGCGGAGCCTATTTTGTTTATCAACACTTTAGTGCTGATTTACCTGATATAAAAGTATTGCGAAATATTCAATACAGCCAACCCTTATCTATCTATAGCCAAGATGGCCTTCTTATTGAACAGTTCGGTGAAAAAATTCGCAAACCGATCAGTATCAGTAAAACGCCGAAGCAACTTATTAACGCTTTTGTCGCCTCTGAAGACGCTAACTTTTTTTCTCATTATGGCGTTGATTTCAAAGGACTGGCCAGAGCAGCGATACAACTGGCACTTACAGGCAAGAAAAAACAGGGTGGCAGCACGATCACTATGCAAGTTGCACGAAATTTTTTGTTAAGCAACGAAAAGACCTATACCCGGAAAATCAAAGAAATCATACTTTCCTTCCAGATTGAACAGGAATATACAAAAGATGAAATTCTTGAACTTTATCTCAATAAAATCTTTCTAGGGAAGCGTGCCTATGGTATCGCTGCTGCTGCAGATATTTACTATAATCACCCTCTGGCACAACTTACCCTGGCTGAGCAAAGCATGATTGCTGGCTTACCAAAAGCCCCCTCAAAGTACAACCCTATTTCCAACCCTAAGCGCGCCCTACTACGCAGAAACTACGTACTCAAGCGCATGTTAGACTTAAATTATATTTCTCAGCAAGAATTTGATGTTGCCCACGCTGCCCAGATTACAGCAAGCACTTACATTACCCAAAGAGAGCTTTATGCCCCTTACATTGCAGAAATGGTGCGTAACGAAATCATCAAGCGCTATGATAAAAACATTGCTTACACAGCGGGTTTAAAAGTTTATACGACAATACAATCAGACCTGCAAAAAATTGCCGTACAGGCATTACGTACTAACTTGCACCGTCATAATGAACGGCATAGTTATCGAGTGAATAAAGCACAGAAACTACCCTTAAATTCAAGCATTGATATTGGTGATACATTACCTGCACAAGTAACGCAAATTAATAAAAAGCAACTTACCGCCCAACTCAAAGACGGCACCCAAATCACATTATCATGGAAAAATACCCCTTGGAGCACAAAATATGAATCACACAGTAAAAGGACTCAGCACATTGATTCATATCTTGATATTATTGACCTAAATGATACGATTCGCGTCCGGCGCAACAAACAGTCATGGCAATTGGCGCAAACGCCACTGGCAGAAAGTGCTTTTGTTGCACTAAATGCTAAAAATGGCGCAATGTTAGCACTGACAGGCGGCTATGCTTATTTTAATAGCAAGTACAACCGTGCAACTCAGTCAAAACGTCAACCCGGCTCTGGATTTAAACCTATCATTTATACTAGCGCACTTGAACACGGCTATACAGTCGCCAGCATCATCAACGATGCCCCTATTATTGATATGAGCAGCTCCCTGGAGGAAAGTGAATGGCGCCCTGAAAACTCTAGTCATAAATTTTATGGCCCAACCAGTATCCGTACAGCATTACGCAACTCTCGCAACATAGTCTCTGTGCGCCTGGCAAGGTCTGTTGGCATTCCTGACATTACAGAAACAGCATTACGTTTCGGCTTTAAACAAGAACAACTTCCCAAAAAACTCTCTCTGGCACTGGGCAGTGGCTACGCATCTCCCTTGCAAATGGCACGCATGTATGCGACCTTTGCCAATGGCGGATTTTTAATTAACCCCTTTTTTATTGAACGTATTGAATCCAGTCGCGGTAAAATTTTATTTCAAGCTGAACCTCTGCATGCCTGTTCTGGCTGCCAAAATAACACGGCACCACAAATCATCTCACCACAAATCAACTTTTTAATGAATAGCCTGTTACGAGATGTCATTCACAGAGGGACAGCGACCAAAGCTAAATCGCTAAAACGCAACGACCTGGCAGGAAAAACGGGAACCACCAATAATCAAAAAGATGCCTGGTTCAATGGCTATTCAAATGAAATTGTTGCTATCGTCTGGGTAGGGAAAGACAACTCAAAAAGCCTGGGTGCTAGAGAATATGGCGCAACAACAGCACTCCCTATGTGGATAGACTTTATGCGCTACGCACTTAAAGACAAACCCGAACAAGAGCTCTATAAGCCAGAAGGCATCAACAGAGTACTGATAGATACAGAAACGGCATTACTCGCAAATGGGAAAGAAACTTCAAACGTATGGGAGTTTTTCAGAACCGAGAATACTCCAACTCAATATACTCCGAAAGACACAGTAGTGACAGAAATAACAGATGAGAATCAACTTGGAAATGAACAGTCAATACCCGAATCACTCTTTTGAATTACAGTGCCCTTAGGAACGTGCACGAAATAAGTTGGGCAACTGGCGCAGCATTTTTATTCGTATTCAAGGCGTATAAATAGGCGCATAGCCAGCTACGTAACTATTTATACAACGCTGAAGACGGATAAAAAGACAAGCAAGTTGCCCAAGTTATTTCGTGCACGTTCCTTATACTTTGGTGGTAACCGTTCAGTCCCCCTCCTTGGCAAGAAGCGGTTAGGGGAAGGTTTTATTAGAAAAACTTTGCTCAATTCATGTTCCATGTTTTCCAGGGGCGAGGTGAACAGTTACCTTTGGTGACATGGTTTTTAAAAGCATTAACAAACCCCCTAATTGGCTACACCGCATCAAGCGTTCTATATAACCCTTCTAATACCAGTGCATTTGGGCTAACAGTGCCAATAACTTTTCGATCGTCTAACACGGGAGCACGTACCAGATCATAATGCGCAAATAAGCGTGAACAATAGCGAATATCCATATCTGGATGGACTGATATGACAGGCTTTAGCATGATTTCATAAACATTGACACGTCCAGGGGATTTATCTTTTGCGAGCACATGTCGTGCAATATCACCTGACGTGACCAGACCGTATTCATCATTCACATGGCGTTTATTGACCACCAGCACTGAAGTTTTTTGGGTTTTCATTACCAGCAATGCTTCGCTTATGGTCGCAATTCCGTCTATGCTGGCAAAATCAGTTTTCATAACATCACGTACTCTTGTTAGCACTCTTTTACTCATCGTTCTTTTTCCACAATTGGGGTTAGTTTTTCCACCTGATGCATCACTCCTATAGCATCTTCGACATCTATCTGAAAGGCAATTCCTGTGCCGGGCTTGGAGTCAAATTCAGCGACTTTAGAAATGGCTTCTAAAATCGTACGGCTTAAGTGTTCTTCAACTAGAAATAATAGCACATCACGCTGTGATTCCAGTGTTAAACCAAAAAAAGTTTTTGATGTTTCAATACCCTCTCCACGCGCATTATTGATAACTGTAGATCCTGTTGCACCATATTCACGAGAGGTCTCCAGAACCAGGTCTGTTTTGTCATCTTCTACAAAAGCAATTATCAGTTTAAAATGCATACATATACCTCTTGTTATTTTAAGTTTTATTGATGCGACGACTTTTCCAGTCGGCAAGTTGCGCGTACCCTAGTACCGCTATGATAGGAAATAAGCTGGCGAATGCAATCAGACCAAACCCATCTAATAAGGGATTACGCCCTGGAACCGTTGAAGCGAGTCCTAGCCCAAGTGCTGTCACCAAAGGCACGGTCACAGTAGATGTGGTGACTCCACCGGAATCATAGGCAAGGCCAATAATCATTTTAGGTGCAAATAGGGTTTGAATAATCACAATGACATAACCGCTTATAATGAAGATATAAAGCTCTGTGCCAGAGACTATACGGTAAGCACCTAAAGCAATACCAAAGGCAACACCCACTGAGACAGCCAGCCTTAAACCCAAAGCATGAATTGCACCACCGGAAATTTCCTGTGCTTTGATGGCGACAGCAATTAAAGCAGGCTCTGCCAATGTGGTTGCAAAGCCAATGCAGGCAGCAAAAATATAAACCCAGTAATAAGCCTGCCAGGAAATGTTGTCTGCAACATCTATGTGTAAAAACTCAGGCGCAGTCAGTTGTTTTGCCATCAATTCACCGATTGGAAACAACGCCATTTCCAATCCTTGCAGAAACAGAGCAATACCCAGCAAAACATAAAAAAAACCAATAATGGTTTTTTTGGGGTTACGCACAGGCTTACGGATAATAAGCACTTGAAAGCCAATAATGATCGCTGCAATAGGCATGACATCCCGAAAGGTTCCCAGCAATGTTTGCCAGAAAGAAAGTAGCCAGTCCATCATATGATCATTCCATAGGCCATAACAAATATCATCGGTGTCAGAGAAGCGAAAGCAATTAATCCAAAACCATCCAACATAGGGTTACGCCCTTTAATGGCAGAGGCAAGCCCAACACCCAATGCAGTGACCAAAGGAACAGTAATTGTTGAGGTTGTAACACCTCCCGAATCGTAAGCGATACCAATAATTTCTTTAGGGGCGAAAAAGGTCATGATAACCACACCGGCATACCCAGAAATGACTAGATAATGCAAAGGCCAGCCTTTGATAATACGTATGACACCAATAAAAATTGCAAAACCGACAGCCAATGCAACCGTTAAACGCAGGCCAAAAGCGTATGATGCTATTGCTTCCTGATTATTCTCAATCATTCCGCCGCTGGCTGCAATAGATGCGGCTTCATCAGCAACGGCAATTAGAGCAGGCTCTGCTACAGTGGTACCAAAGCCGAGTGAAAAGGCAAAGGTGAGTAACCAGAACAAACTCCCCTTGCGGGCAAACTCAAAGGCCATGGATTCACCTAGCGGAAATAGGCTTTGCTCTAGACCTTCTATAAAAAAAGTAAGCCCTAGTACAACTAATAACATACCAAAGATCAAATCAACCACATCAGGAATAGGCTGGCGGATGACCAGAAGCTGGAAGACCAATACCACCACCAAAATGGGAAGAAGATCAATCAGGCTACTGATCAGTTGTTTTAGAAAATGGTTTTTTATCATCATTGAGTCACTCGTACTTATTTCAATAAATATTATCTACATGTGCCCAGAATGTTCATTGTAAGATATTGGCAACAGAATAGCTGGTATTATTTTTTCTGGCTACCTCTTTAAGATGGGGCATACAGTAGCCCCATAGGGCGCGGCTTCAGCCCGCATTTAAAATAAACTCTAGGCATCTTTCATTTGTCCCTAAAGGTAGTTTACACTTTTAAAGTATGAATCAG
>CAZLLL010000252.1:0-5592 GCA_964560255.1 uncultured Methylomonas sp. | reverse complement strand
AAAATAATAGCTGATATTTATCAGTTTTGGGTAGTCCTTGCTTGAAAGGCTGAACTCAGATGTGTCACTGCATTGGTCAGTTGAGTTGTTAATAAGGAGAGTTTAGCCTCATTATTGTTGCGAGCACTTTGTTCCAATTCAGCCGCCAGTGATGTTGCAGGTTCCGCAATAAAATTAGCAACCATCCCTTTAATAGTATGCGCTGTATTTGCCAATGAATCGAGATTATGATGCATTAATGCCTTATTCAATTCAGCCAATTCTGCTGCTATACTTTCTATAAATATCTGTATTAATTCATTGAGTAACTCTTTGTCATTATCCAGAATCGAAAGCGTAGCAAATTCATCCCAGATTATATCAGTGCTTTGTGGAAGCGGGTTGATTGCTATTTCATTCTGTTTTACTTCAATTTTGCTGGTTATTGAAATACCAAACCAACGTTTTAATACTTTCGCCAGTTCAATTCGCTTGAGTGGCTTACTTAAATAATCATCCATACCGGTAGCCAGGCAAGTGTCACGGGCTTCAATTGAGGCATATGCCGTCAGTGCGACAATAGGTGTATGAACAGGGGATTTATCTGCGGATTTTTCACGACTACGCATCGCCAGAGTCGCTTCATACCCATCCATGACAGGCATTTGACAATCCATAAAAATCAAATCATAGGAATTGTGTTCCCAAAATTCAAGTGCAAGCTGTCCGTTGTTAGCGAGATCAGGTTTAATTTGAAATTTCGCTAGCAATCCGATAACAACTTTCTGGTTAACTAGATTATCTTCAACAATAAGTACCTGTTTACCACTATAATCAGGGTAAATATTGATTTCTTGGCTTTGCACATCATAAGTCGGTGCTTTAACTACTTGAGTAGGTGTATGTATTGTATCTAAAATAGTTTGATAAAGCTGGCTCTGCCTTATCGGTTTAAGCATACGATAAACAATACCAATATCCTTTAACTCTGCACTATCACCTAACCCGCTAGATGATAAAAGCATACGTGGGGTTTTTGCGATAGCCGGGATTGCATTGATCGCACGCGCCAAATCTAGGCCATCCATATAAGGCATATGCAGATCTGTTAACACAACATCAAAGGGTTCAGCTTTTTCTTTTGCGACTAATAAAGCACTTAGAGCACTTGACCCACTATCAACTGCATGTACTGTCATGCCCCAATGAGCAAGATAATGTTCTAAAATGCTTCGATTAGTCGCATTATTCTCAACAATTAATGCCCTTTTATCAATAAGTTCAAGTTGCTCCGGGTCGGTATGCTTATCATCCACCTGCAAGAGAGGTAAATTAAACCAAAAGCAGCTTCCTTGCTCAGGTACACTTTCCATTCCTATCGCCCCCCCCATTAGTCCGACAAGATTTTTACTAATTGATAAGCCAAGCCCTGTGCCACCGAAACGTCGTGTTGTTGAGTTATCAGCCTGAGTAAAAGCCTGAAACAAGCGGCCTTGTTGCTCTTCTGTTAGTCCAATTCCAGTATCCTTAATTTCAAAACGCAAATTTATGACATCTTTTGTGTCCAGTATTGTCATTACTTTTACCGAAATTTCTCCTTGTTCGGTAAACTTGACTGCATTAGCCAGTAAGTTCAAAAGTACCTGACGAATACGTGTAGGATCACCTTGCCACCAGCGCGATAAATCCATTGGGATAAAACAATTCAATGCAAGTTTCTTGGTGTGTGCATCGGGTGCTTGTAGCGCACAAACTTCTTCGACCAAAGTAGGTAGATTAAAATCAATATTTTCAAGTTCGACTTTACCCGCTTCCAGTTTAGAAAAATCAAGAATGTCATTGATAACGGTCAGCATTGCATCAGCTGAATTAACAGCCGCTTCAACCAGATCACACTGGCTCCGAGATAGCTCGGTGTCTTGTAATATTTCCATCATTCCCAAAACACCATTCATTGGCGTGCGTATTTCATGACTTACGTTAGAAAGAAAGTCAGACTTGGTTTTTGAGGTATGTTGTGCCGCATCACGAGCCATCGCCAGTGCATGTTGTGCTTTTGCTTGTAATATTGCAAGCGCGATCATATCACCCACTTGTGCCAGCATGACTTTACGGGATTCACTCTGGTTTGGATAGGGGCTTGTGTAGAGAAAAAGAACACCCAGAACCGTGGTGCCCGAGGTAACCGGAACAATATAATGACCGTGCAACTTATTATCATCACCCGTATGACCTTGAGCTGAATCACAGCTACATTCGTTAGATATGATAAGCTTCCCGGACACTGCGGCACGCCCGTACAAAGTTTCACCCAGCGAAATGCGTTTTTCACGGCGAATAAACTCTTTACTAAACTTTCCTTGTAAAAGATACATATCAAGAAATTTTTCATTTGCACTTTTCAAAAAGATACCGCCTTTGCGCTGCATACCTAAATCTTCAATATCGAATAAAATCGTTAATACATTTTTTAAGCGCTCTTTTATGGATAGCGGTTGTTGCAATGCAACAGAAGCACCTAAACGACTCTGAGTATCAAGATCTTTTAATTTTAATTCAGCTTCATGGCGTATTTCAGCACTGATATCTCGATGAATTTGCACGTAACCGATTTTTTTACTATCGGTATCATATATTGGAGTAGAATTGACATTAGTCCAGTATTCCTGATGATCGGCTGGCACATTCTGACCTTCAATACGCTTAGCTGCCTTGACTTTATTGCAGTATAGGAGACGGCCTGACCAGGACTCACCCAGCGTGAGTTTTTGTCTCATTGTTGATAATGCCTGCGTGCCTGTATTAGGTGCATCAAATAGCGAAGGTTTTTTTCCAATTAATTCAGCTTCTTTCCAGCCTGTAAACTGGCAAAGTGCATGATTAGCATATTGAATACATCCGCGAGCATCCGTAAAAAAAACCATTTCTTCACAAGCATCCAAAGCTATTTTAAGTTGCTTATGCCTGGATTCAATAACCTTGCTTTCAGTAATATCTCTGAGAATCGAAATATAATTTATCTCATGACCTTCTTTATCAAACAAAGGCACAATTGTAGAATTAACCCAATACAACTGACCACTTTTATTCCGGTTACAAAACTCCCCATGCCAGCTATTACCCTCTAGCAGGGTTTGCCACATATTGCGGATAAAGTCTTTGTTATGATACCCTGAATTGATAACCCGATGATCCTTCCCTATCAATTCCTCAACTGAAAAGCCAGACACTTCACAAAACTTATTGTTAACGTAAGTAATATTACCCTGAGTGTCTGTAATGCTCACCAATGCATGCATATCCAGTACAGCTCGAAGCTCAGCATTCAGTCTTATTTGCTCTGAGATGCGATCACGCTCATTTATTAATTTTTTTTCTAAAGGGCGCAGTACCAGGTACCATACAAAAAATGTGCAGATAGCGGTTAATAACAATGCACTCAAAATAATCTTTTCCTGAGCAGAAAAAGAAATCATCTGCTGTCCTAAAGTATCAAATACAACTGCTAACAGTACATCTGATATGACAATGATAGTACTAATAAATAGCAAAGTGGTATAACTTGGTTTCCACATTATTTTTATCGATTATTTAGGGTTTTCGGCACTATGGAATGGGAATTGAATAAGTTGTGCAATTATGACGCAGTATTTTTGTTTGCCTTCAAGGCGCGGTAACAGGCGCATAGCTAGCTACGTAACTGTTTCCGCAACGCAGAAGGCGAACAAAAAGACAAGTCAGAATGCACACGTTATTTGATTCCCATTCCTATATTATCTACGTGTCTGAGTCCGCCACAAATGAACTATCTCATCCACATCTATATCATCAGCACCTTTTCTCCAGCTGGTAAAATAGTCCACATCATTACTTTTGGGCTCAGGGTCAGGTTTATAAATTTGTACCCGAGTAGGCAAGGGTGCCGCCTCACCTAACACTAGCGCCTCTCCTCTGCCCAGTGAAGCCAATATATCCGCCAAATCCCCCTCAGCCTCAGGCACCAGGCCTCTAATATAATTCTGATCATCCGGATTAGTGGTACGCAAGCAAATAAATGAACTACACTGAGCCAGCATTGTTTCTGAAAGTTCAGTTGGGCGCTGACTGATCACGCCGATAGACACCCCATATTTACGTCCTTCTTTCGCTATACGCTCCATCATCCGTTTGGCCCCCTCATATTGTCCATTTTTTTCTCTAGGAATATAAGCATGTGCTTCTTCACATATTAAAGTAATCGGAAATTCACGCCGTCTTGGATTCCAGTAATTAAATTCAAATGCAAGTCGACCAACCTGAGCGCAAACAGCTGGACGCACATCAGTAGGGATCGAACTTAAGTCTATCACGGTAATATTGGATTGATGTGCTCCTACGCCAACAAATTCACGTAATAATTCTGCCATTGATGCAGAATTATTACGTTTTTTAGGTTTTAATAGAAAATCATAACGCACATCATTAAAGCGACTCTGCATACGTACTAAAAATTCGTCAAACTGACCAAATAATGCGCCCGTGACTTTACCAAAATCTTTACGTTCTTCATTGGCACTTTTAAATTGGCGATACATTTCAACCAGAGAAAAATAAATAGGTGTATCAACAGAGACCACTCCCAGTCCTATTTCTTTGGCAGATTTGCGTTTTAATTGCTGTAAAACCTCACGCATAAAGGCCATTTGAATAGAAGCTCCGGAATCTGCCCGATCTATAAATAAATCAACTAACTCAGCATAAGTCATCATCCAGTAAGGCATTTCTAATTCAGTCGCTTCCAAATAATGAACAGTCTCAGCAGGAAAAGCCGACTGAATATTGCCTGCGGCATCTTTCCAGCAATATTCACCATGTAAATCCAGTAATATCAGGTTACTTTTTGGCATGGCTTTAATGGTGCGCTGAATTAAACTTGTAACAGTCCATGACTTACCCGCTCCTGTCTGGCCTATTATCGCAAAATGCCGACCAAACAATGCACGAGGATCAAGGCTTAAATGATAATCTTTGTGAGCAGAAAGATGACCAATGAAGAATTTATAATCTCTAAACTGAGAAAAAATAGCATTAATTTCAGCAAGACCCACCGCATAAACTCTAGCTCCCGGAGTTGGGTAATGACGAACACCGCGAATAAAAGTTTCATCCTGCTTTAATTCACCGACAGGAATTAAAGAAAAAAATCGATCAGTTTGACGCTCTCCTTGTACAAAACGATCTTCTTCTCTCATTTTAAACACCATTGCAAGAACTGCAATATGTGCCTGACGAATCACGACATATGAACCAATACTAGCGGCCAGCATCTGCTCATTTCCAATAGTCAGCAGAGGTGTTGCTATTGCATATTCTTCCACAACACGCGCTTCCATACCATCACCTCTCACTTCGGTAAGAGTTCCAATTAAAATACTGGGCTGCTGCTCTGTCATCAATTCCCCCGATTAATTCAACTATTATATAGGTAGCTTAGCCTAGAAAAATGATTGTGTGTAAAAAAACTCATTCCAAAGAAGCATACCCAAAATAAACCTAACCGTACAGTCCCCTCCTTGATAAGGGAGCTGGAAATAAATAATCGTCCAATATTGGGCAGGACTTTTGTTCGTATTC
>CAZLLL010000251.1:0-5597 GCA_964560255.1 uncultured Methylomonas sp. | reverse complement strand
TTTTTTTATTTCCAGCTCCCTAAGCCGCAAGATAAACTGAAACTCTTAGAAACCACATACATACAAATATAGGAATTAACATGGCAGCAAAAGAAGTAAAATTCGGTGATGACGCACGCTCTTCAATGGTAGCAGGCGTTAATATTCTGGCAAATGCAGTAAAAGCAACGCTAGGCCCTAAAGGTCGTAACGCTGTATTAGATAAAAGTTTTGGTGCACCAACAATCACTAAAGACGGTGTATCGGTTGCAAAGGAAATCGAATTAGCAGATAAATTCGAAAATATGGGCGCACAAATGCTTAAAGAAGTTGCTTCGCAAACATCTGATGTTGCAGGTGATGGCACAACAACGGCAACCGTATTGGCACAAGCAATTGTTACCGAAGGTTTAAAATCTGTTGCAGCAGGCATGAACCCAATGGACTTAAAGCGCGGTATTGATTTAGCGGTAACAAAATCAGTAGAAGCCATTATCGCTTCTGCGACACCTTGCACAGATAACAAAGCCATTGCACAGGTAGGAACAATTTCTGCTAACGCTGATGTATCTGTTGGTGAAATTATTGCCCAGGCAATGGAAAAAGTCGGTAAAGAAGGCGTTATTACTGTTGAAGAAGGGACTGGTTTAGATAACGAATTAGATGTGGTTGAAGGTATGCAATTTGACCGTGGTTATTTGTCTCCTTACTTTATCAACAATCAAGATAGCATGAGTGTTGAATTAGATGAGCCATTCGTCTTGTTATTCGATAAAAAAATCTCTAATATCCGTGATTTACTGCCTACATTAGAAGGCGTTGCGAAAGCAGGTCGCCCTTTATTAATTATTGCTGAAGATGTAGAAGGCGAAGCGTTAGCAACATTGGTTGTTAATAATATGCGCGGTATTGTTAAAGTTGCGGCTGTTAAAGCACCTGGCTTTGGTGATCGCCGTAAAGCAATGTTAGAAGATATTGCTGTATTAACGGGTGGAACTGTTATTTCTGAAGAAATTGGTTTATCTTTAGAAAAAGTTGAAATGGATCAGCTAGGGACAGCCAAGAAAATTCAAATCAGCAAAGAAAATACAGTGATTGTTGATGGCGCAGGTACCGAAGATAATATCAAAGGCCGTGTTGCACAAATTCGTGCACAAGCGGACGAAGCAACATCTGATTACGATAAAGAAAAACTACAAGAGCGTCTTGCTAAATTAGCAGGCGGTGTTGCAGTGATTAAAGTGGGTGCTGCAACTGAAGTTGAAATGAAAGAGAAAAAAGCACGCGTAGAAGATGCATTGCATTCAACACGCGCAGCAGTAGAAGAAGGTGTTGTTGCCGGTGGCGGTGTTGCTCTGGTTCGTGCCCTAAGTGCACTAGATGGCGTTGAAGGTGCGAACCATGACCAAAAAGTCGGTGTCGATATTTTACGTCGCGCAATGTCAGCACCACTACGTCAAATCGTCGCTAACGCAGGTGATGAAGCCTCTGTTGTACTCAATCAAGTAGCTGATGGTGAAGGTAACTACGGTTATAACGCTGCAACAGGTGAGTATGGCGATATGATCGAAATGGGTATCCTGGATCCTGCTAAAGTAACCCGCGCAGCATTACAAAATGCAGCGTCTGTTGCGAGCTTAATGATCACTACTGAGGTTATGGTCGCTGATGCGCCATCTGATGAAGGCTCAGTTCCTGCAATGCCTGATATGGGCGGTATGGGTGGAATGGGCGGCATGATGTAAGCCAGCCTTAAAGTCTTTGCTTTAATTAAAAGCCTCACTATTGAAAGATGGTGGGGCTTTTTTGTGTCTTGTTATTAAATATATGCTCAAAGCATTCGTTCCAGTTGACACTTTTGCAGGAGTGCAATAGGCTTTAGGCACGTGCACGAAATAAACTTGGGGCTACAAACTTAAGACGGGATATGCTTAATATTTGTAGGCTATTCATTTAAAGGTGTAGGTTGTGGGTGAGGCACGAACCCCAACAAAATACCATAGCCAAAGTGTTGGGGTTCGTGCCTCACCCACAACCTACACAGCTCATCTCAATTTATTGTTTTTAAGGAAAGCGGCTAACTCAGGCTAGGCTTTGAATAGCATGTAAATTTGTCCCGTCTTAAGTGCGTAGCCTAACTTGGGCAACTTATTTCGTGCACGTTCCTTAGCTTTAGCTATTGCTGGCCTGGAAATAGCTAAACCCTTTTTACCTCCACCATCATGTGCCCATTTTAATGATTGTGTGAAAAAAATTTAAAATATATTGCAAAATTGGAAGATTGGGTATAAATTCTATTTATTAATATATCTATATTTGGTAATATAGATATAAGTTTATAACTTCAAGGAAAAGGAACAGGAAATGAACAAATTAATTAATAATATTGCAGTACCTGCATTATTTGTAGCCAGTGTCGCCATGTCGCCGAGATTATTGGCGCAAGGCTCATTTGATGGGCATACGGTGAATGTGAAGTTTGAGGTCTGGCAGTCAGGTGATATTTCTTCTGTCTTAGGCGTAACAAATGAACAAGATATCATTGCAAGTGATGCGACAAATCCAGATGCAGAAGGTTTTTATGTTTTTAAAGAAGCGATAGATCATTTTGATTGGGATATCGACTTTCATCAGAATATGATTGAAATGACTTATACGTCTATTTATGCACAAGATTTTGATAATCAATATATGTATACGTCTTCAAAAGGCTTCCATTTTCAAGATACCGCAGGTACATTACCCGAGATTATTGGGATAACAATGGTTGATGAGGAGTTTGTTCCTTTTGGGTTTGATTCTGGTTTGATTACCTTTGACGCGAATAATATCTATGTTAATTTAGATGGTTCAATGTGTCATATAGCCGGTATGGCGAGTATGCCAAATTGTGCTAATGGAGATAGTCCGACAGGCTTTGAAAACAGGATCAAATTACAGGTGACATTTGCAGATGCAATTGTGGCTGATAACGCGCAACTGGATGCACTTTTTGATGCACTTGAAGTGCGATATAGTGAATACTTTCCGAGTCACCAGGAATCATCAGTCATCATTGGGTATTATGCACGCTACTATCCAGAAACGGATGTTTATATGGGAGCTAAAGATAATACGCTCTATGGTTATGGTGAATTATTTGAGGGCCTTCTGGATGCTGGTAGCATCAATTTCTGGCTGGATGAAATGCAAATTAATAAATAAGGAACGTGCACGAAATAACTTGAGCAACTGACTTGTCTTTTTGTCCGTCTTTTGCGTTGTAGTAACAGTTACGTAGCCTGCTATGCGCCTGCTACTACGCCTTGAATACGAATAAAAACCCTGCCCAATATTGGACGATTATTTATTTCCAGCTCCCTTACTTTAAGTTTAATCCAAGCTCTCTCTACAAGAGACGGGGGGAATTCCCGTCTTATAGAGCATATTTGAATTATTTAAAGCTTTCAGGGTAATCAAATTCTACCGTTACCCTTCCCCAATAAGCTCTCCCAGGTTCAACCAACTTATTTATTGAAGGCCCTGCTGCACTAGCGGCACTTCGATTTAAATGCTCTGTGTAAGTTTTATCAAATATATTATCAATGCCAAACTGAAATTTTACTAAGGGGTGAGGGGTATAGCCTAGTTGTAATGAGGCAGTTGCAAAACCGGCCGTTGGTGTTGTGTCCAGGGCTAGAACATTACCAAAGTCAGGTTGAATGCGGCTTTGCCTAGCGACCAAGCGTGTCTCAATATTAGCATAAAATACATCATCATCGTATTTAAGACTGATATTTCCTTCAAGAGGTGGTGTTTGGGGTAGGGGAGTGTCTTGGGTTATATTTTCAGCATGAGTATAAGCTAAATTACCGTTTAAACTAATGCTATCATTAAAATCATAAGATAAAATGATTTCCGCCCCAGTGCTTTGTGCATTAATATTTAAGGCGGTATCACCATCTTTGACTAAAATCATATCAGTAATATGACTATAAAATACGGATAAATCAATTGAGTAATTTTCTCCCCAATAAGAAAGTACTATATCAATTTGATTATTTTTTTCTTTATCAAGAGCAAAGCCATCAAAGCTATACACTTGCCAATAATCTGCAGCCAATTCTGCATGACCATAGCCTACTGTTGCCGTAATAGGAAGCTGATCAAATGTGTATTCAGACCTAAGAAACCCAGAGAATAGGGTTTGTCTGCGATGCTGGTTGGATCCTGTTAGTACAATATTACTAATTTCACCCGCTTTGTGCATCGTGCCGGTATCTGTACCGAGCGTATCAACTCTGAAGCCTGAGACCCATTTTAACTCTTCACTCATTTGGTAATTGATCTCGGCAAAGGCTGCAAATTTATCGAAATCTACAAGGTGATTAAACGGCTCATCTGAGGTGTCAGGTGGTGGAGAAAAAAGAGGGTCGCCGCCGCCGCCTTTTCCAAAGTAACTATCATGAGTATAATCCATGCCAGTAACGAATTCTATATCAGGTGTGATCTCAGATATTATCTTTATTCTTGAAAAATGACGCTGAAAAAACTGGCTCATTAAATTATAATCATCACCTGGAGGAGGAGATCTGTGGGTAAAATTATCCATATCATGATCAACTGCCACAAAGTCGTAGCGAAAATCAATTTTTTGCAACCAAGATGAGATATTTTCTTTTTTAAAATGCAGGGAGTAATTTTCTCTATCCAGCTTAGTAACATCCATATGAATGGTGGCATTACCCATGACACCATCACTACGTAAACCTGAAAATTCTATGAGGGTATCCTCATCTGGGGTATATCCTATAGCACCACGGTCATTTGAGGTATCGTAGAATGTTTGCGCAACGATATCACCATCACCATTTACATAATTATCACCGCTGGTATTATTATGAGTATAACTCAAATAACCTTTTTCAAAGCCAACTGAACTGTCAACTGATAGGGATTGCTGATTAAAGCTACTATACCTATAACTACCATAGACACGTGCACCTAGCTCTTCGTAGCGAATTTCTTCACGACTAAAATTTGAACCTCCCGCAAAATTAATACCATACTGAACAGATTGAGGGCCTTTAAGTAATGTCAGCTTATCAAATGTTCCAGGACTAACATATGCCGTAGCGGGATCCATGCGGTGATTACACACCCCTCCAAAAGGTACACCATCAATAGAAATATTTAGCCGACTTCCGCCCATTCCCCTTAATATTGGGTCACTCGCCGTTCCCCCTTGGCGTGTGACTGAAACACCAGGCATTTTTTTTAATACATCGGCACCATCTGTGGCAATGCCCAAGTCTTTTTTTATCAGTTTTATGGCTTCAAATGCTTCTTGAGGTTGTTCGGAAGAGATAATCATTGCATCTAAAGTGACTGTGGAAGGATCAGTTTCAATAGAATTATCTGTTTTATGATTTTGACTGTTTTCTTCTTCTGCATAAGCGCTTGAATAAAAACAGTTAGTCGCGATGATAGGCAAGGCAAAAAATGCCACTTGCGTGATTTTTTTCAGTTCCATTGATAATGTTTTGTATCTTACAGAGTTTAATTCAACTGCTCATTATCTTAAATATTAGCTTATAAGGCTAGTTTAATTTTGCTTTATTTTAATTTTTTATTTAATT
>CAZLLL010000250.1:0-5605 GCA_964560255.1 uncultured Methylomonas sp. | reverse complement strand
GCTTACTTGTTTTTTTGCTAGCTGCCTAACCATTAAAACTGGAACATCGAGTATAACCTTTGCTACAAGGGCTGCACCATAAATAGTGTTCAGTAATGGAGACTATACAAAATTACTGGAATGACTGATAAAGTAAGGTGATATTTATAATTGTAATGATCATTTGTTTAATCTCCCACAGAGAAGGATTGTATATATAATTAGGACAATTATTTAAACTATGTTATTTAACTACTTATTAGAAGTCATATGCCTTATCCTCAGTAACTAAAAACTAAAAAGGTTTTATCAATTATTGTAAATGTACTTTTCAAGATAATTAACGCAGATTTGTTAGAAATCAATCTTTTTCTAAAATGGTATAACTGACTGGTGTTAACACTAAACTAGCTGACAAACCGAACAATAAACCAGTGGCTAAAGACAAGGCCATAGGAATCAAAAACTGAGCCTGTGCACTGGTTTCCAACAGCAGTGGCAAGATACCTGCAAAAGTCGTCAAAAATGCTAGTAAAATTGGACGGAAACGGGAACGGCAAGCTTCAATAATCAGGTCTGAGAGGGTGCCATAAGACGATGTTTCGCCACCTGTCACATCCGTCCGGCGTTTCTTAATGTAATCCAACAAGACAAGACTGTCATTTACCACAACTCCGCTAGCAGCTGTCATTCCTATCAAAGACTCCATTGATAAGGGCAATCCCATTAACCAATGTGCTAACACACCTCCGCACCAGGCGACTGGAGCGGCTAACAAAACCACAAAAGGAATAAGATAGGAACGAAAAGGAACAGCAATCAAAGCATAGATAATGACAAGAACAATTAGAAAATTGCGCGACAAAGAAGCTACCGTCTCATTCTGCTGCCGCCTCTCTTTGCCGAATTCAGCATGTACTTGAGGAAAACGTTTCAACAAAGACGGTAGATCATTGTTTTCCAGATTATTGTAGACAGCATTCAGATCGGTTATTTTCGGATCGACTCGTGCCTGCACTTTAAGTACGGGACGTCGCTCATATCTATCAATACGAGCCTGACCAGACACAAAATAGATCTCAGCCAAAGAGCCGAGAGGAGCATGAACCCCTGATGGCAGTTTAACCGGCATGGATTTCAGAGCATCAAGAGAACGCCGCTCTTCCAATGGTAAGCGCAGCATAATCTTGACTTCCTCGCGCCCATGTACAAAACGTTGAGCCTCTTCTCCGTAATAAGCTCCGCGAACCTGTTCGGCAAGGTCTTTAAGTGTTAAATTTAACCGCTCACCTTCCGGCTTTAGACGCACCCGCACTTCCGGTTTTCCAGGACTGGAAGAATCAGTGACATCATAAACACCAGGATAAGTTGCAAGACGCTGTTTCAAAACCTCTGTCGCTTGATTGAGACGAGATGAATCGGTATCACTAAGATCAATTTCTATATCGTAGGGTAAATCTCCCTGTTTATAACGAAAATCAATCTTTGCCCGACCAATGTCGCCTATATTTTTTCGCCATTGCTGAACAAAATCATCCATTTTAAGATATTGGCGAGCATGAGGCGCTATTTCTACCCAGAGCCCCGTCCACTCGGGGTGAATTGATGTTTCCAGATTCGATACTACACTCAGGCTGCCTGGCGGTTGTTCTTGGTCTAACGAATCACGCAGTTCGAATAAAGCCAGTTCGGCCCGAGATGCCAACGTACGCATTTCGCTATAAGGTAGGCCTGGCGGCAACGTTAAAAGAGCAGAAACACTATCCAGTGTCGCATCAGCCTCCATAGATACACGAATATGCCCTCCCGCAACTAGCGATCCAGTCAGCATCAAAAGTGTTAAAAAAATAGATAATACCAAATAACGCCACTGTATTGCCTTTTCAAGAAATGGACAATAAAAACAGTCAATAAAATGCCTCAATTTCAGATTAACCCGGTGTCGAAATTGCTCTAAAAACCCTGATTCAATTCGTACACTCGGAACAGTTGCCAAGTGAGAGGGCAGAATCAGCAATGCTTCAACTAACGATAAGGCTAAAACCAAAACCATGACAAAACAAATAGGTTGCATCATTTTCCCAGCCCATCCAGGCAGTAAAAGCCCTGGCAAAAAGGCGATTACTGTAGTCAATATTGCCAAAATAACAGGCTGCGCCATTTCACTAGCGCCTCGAATCACCGTCCCAAAATCTTTTTCCGAAAAATCATACTCTGAGGTAGCATTTCCGAGTTTTATCTTTTCAGTTTGCAGACTGTGGATATTCTCTCCTATAACAATAGCATCATCGACCAGCACCCCCATCGCCAGCAAAAAACCAAATAAGGACAACATATTTAATGAAATACCAAAAAATGTCATCAACCACAGCGCACCCAGCACGGATGTCAGTATTCCCAATGCAGCCCAAACCGCGACACGCGTATGCAAAAAAATCATTAATATGATAAAAACCAGCAAGAATCCAGACAGCCCGTTCTTAACTAAGGTATCTATCCTTTGAGTAAATGACACTGAAGAGTCCCAAGACGTGCCAAGTTGTAATCCTTCCGGCAATCTTGCTGATCGCTCAGCAACATAAGTTTTTACACGCTCAGCTACCTCAACTGTGTTATTACGCGCAAAAACTTCTATACCATAGGCCGGTTGACCCTGAAAACGCGCTTCCGCCCAATGTTCTGCTAAACCATCACTGATATGCGCCACATCTCCGAGACGAATCAACTTACCATCTGAACCGACTATCAACGGTAAACGTGCGAGAGTTTCACCATTTTCTGCTTTGCCTTCTGTTCTTAATAATAGTTCACCAGCTGGCGATTTAAGGACACCACCAGGTAGATCCAACGATGTTTGTCTAACCGCTTCTGCCACTTCCCCAAGAGAAAGTTGCAATTGCTGCAAACGTGTACTTGAAATCTGAGCAGATACTTCATAAGGCGCTTCCGCAGTAAAATCAGCAAGCCTTATGACACCAGGAATACGCAGTAAATCATCACGAATCCCCTGACCCACCTGTTTCAAGGTCAGTTCATCAGTAGATCCGAACAAAATAACATTAATTAAAAGCTTACCCGCATTTGACTCTTGTACCTTAATTCGATCCACTGCTTTGGGTAATTGTGAAATCGTCAATGTTCGCATACGGATAGCCGACATCAAGCTTTGCAAGTTATACCCTTCCTTAATACCTGTACGTACCGTGCATTTTCCTTCGGTACTTTCGCTGCTCAAATCCTTAATGCCCGGCAAATCAAATACGGCTCGCTCCAATGGGATACACACAGACTTCTCGACTTCACTAGGGCCTGCTCCTGGATACAACGCAGTGATCTCAATTCCTTCCGAAGCTAAAGAAGGCAATACATCTTTATCAATACTCCACAAACTGGTGATACCGCCAACCCAAATCAACAGCATCAACAGATTAACGGCCACAGGATTAACGGCGAACCAGGCGATAAGGCCTGAATTTGGGGGTTGCAGCTTGGAATGTGATGATTGATTCATTTTGTATCGGCTTGGCTAAGGAATGTCCATGAAATAACTTGAACAACTAACTTGCCTTTTTGTCCGTCTTCGGTGTTGCACAAACAGTTACATCGCCCACTATGCACCTGTTTGTACGCCTTGAATACGAACAAAAATCCTGCGCCAGTTGCCCAATTTATTCCATGCCTATTCCTGTACTTAACCGCCCAAACATAAATCATCACTGAATTCCCTTCTGTTGATCCGAGCTTTTAGCTTGTTCAACCTTCACTCTCATACCTTCAATCGGCACTTGAATACCCGAAATAATCACCTGGTCACCGGCAATCAAGCCGGCTTTTACAAAAACCTTATCCGCTTTATCGCGCAGTACAAGCAATTGTTGAATATGCAGACGATCGTCGGCACCCACCAATAAAGCTTTTTGTGTGCTATTGACAGCACTTTGGGGCAAAACAAACACGTCTTCCAGCTCACGCCCTTCAATTTCGGCCTGCACAAATAACCCATCTAATAAAGGAATACCTCGACCTTTGCTTTCATAGGGATTCCGTATTTCAGCTATAACATAAATGAGTCCTGTTAATTCGTCCACTGTGCTTTCCATGCGTACGATGCGCCCTTGCCATTGTTGAACCAAATCATCAAATGGGTGGCTAATAATCACTTTCGGTTGTTTAGCCATCTTGTTTTTATTCTCACCTAAAAACAGTTCGATAGAAGCAAGTTGCTCTGTGCTTAAAGGAAGCCTGATCTCAGCAATATCGGTGGCATAAAGGCGTGCAATATTTTCTCCAACTTGAACATATTGCCCTATGCCGGCATGCTTTTTATTCACTCGACCGGCAAACGGTGCCTTGAGGTCACATCGGCTACGCTGTAGACGGGCTTTGGATAAGTTAGCTTCAGCTTCAAATAGCCCGGCTCGTGCTTCAGCCAAATGCGGCTGACGTAAAGTCAAGGGTGTTGCACCTCCTTCACCTAACGCTTCCCATTCATCATGTGCTTGTAGAGCATGTGCTTTTTCCACTTCCAATTGTCGTTTCGCCTGAGCAATTTTTGCTTTTGCCTCAACAATTCCATACTCATAATCTCGTGGATCAATCGTTGCCAGTATATCCCCTTTGGCAAAAAAGCCACCCGCAACCAATTCAGGATGGAGGTGTGTTATTTTACCTGCAACTTCAGAAACCAAATTAATTTGTGTTCGTGGCTTTACAATACCTTGGGAATAGACGTTCAAACGAACAGTTTGTGGCTTTACCTGAATAGTCACCACTAATGGCACCTTAGGCAGGGTCGCTTGGCTGTCTAATTGTGGCCGATTAGCTATAATTGCCCATGCTCCAACCATGCCAATCAACAGAACAACTAACACTAACATCCATTGTGATAAAAATTGCCAACGCATCAAACACCACCTCCTAACGCCAAATATAAATCGATTCGATTATTAAGCAGTTGCCGTTTTACAGCCAGATGGTCAATTTGAGCGTTTAAAGTACTCCGGTAACTATCCAGTAGGGTGAGAATTTCAATAAACCCATGACGGTAAGAATAAACAGCCAGTTTCTGACTTTCCCGTGTCTGCACAACAGCTTCCCGCAAGGCATTTTCCTGCTCTCGTAACCGTTGCTCAGCGGACAACGCTTGCTCGACTTCGCGGAAAGCATTTAGCACGATACTGTAGTACTGGTTAAGCGCTTCTTCAACCCGAGCTTCATTTAGATCAATAGTTCCCATCAAACGGCCACCGGTAAAAATGGGTTGTAGCAATCCCATTGCCAAGTTCCATGCAACTACACGCGGATCAATCAATTCAGCCAGTGCTGCACTTCTTGTCCCTCCCGCTGCGGTTAGAGTGATACGCGGCAATAGCGCCTTACGGGCACTTTCCACTAGCAGGTCTGCTGCCTGTAAACGTTCAAAAGCAGCGAGCAGATCGGGACGACGTGTCAATAATTCAGAGAGAATTCCAGCAGACAATGCTAAAGGTGGATTCGGCAGTGAGAGTACTTCTAATAAACTAGCAGACGGATATCGTCCCAACAAAGTTTCCAGCCTACGTTTAACGAGTTGAATCTGATTTTGTGACTGTGCCAACTGTGCTTTGGCATTTGACAAATCGGTAAG
>CAZLLL010000249.1:0-5630 GCA_964560255.1 uncultured Methylomonas sp. | reverse complement strand
TAATCGTAAAGTTCACTATTGCCCGGTGTCGCATTGCCTGGATTATGTAATTTTTCCTCAAACAGTTTGTTGTTCATACGGTCATAGTCATGACCAAAACCAACGATTAACGAGTTATCGCTACCGCGTCGATGCTCTAGCGAAGTGACTCGGCGTAGCCCATCATAACTTTTGCTCATAGCAGTATCGTTGATGGGAAATGCACGTTCAATGATTCGGAAGGTGCCGATATAGGTATAGTCAGCAATATAATTCGCTGCGCCCACATCTTTGACAGTATCCAATCGATCAAGGCCATCAAAAGTCAATACCAGTTCTCGATTATCGGGGTAAATAATGCCCACACGCAAATTCTCTGCCAGCCAGGCTGAGGAAATGACTTTGGCATTTAATCCACCAATTTTCTGAGATTCCTCAATCACTCGACTTAGACTATCGTAGGCCATGGTAATCAATGAATCATCGGTGACGATGCCTGGGTTATTATCATCAGTACCTCGGGTCATGCGAGAAAGTCCGTCATATTCGAAAGCTGTTGCAGTCGTTCCTAGAACGGGTGGAAAGTCAGCATTCACATCTTTGCGGTTGACTTCAATGCCAGCCCGCTGAATGGTACAGCCTATAGAGCGATTAATCGCATCAAAGTTACAGTCCGTTATGCTTCCGTTTTCATCAATGAGGGTGATAATATTATCATCCTTATCATGAAAAAACTCTATGGTCGTTGGCGTATCGTGACGATTAGCCCCTCCTAACCCTAGTGGAACAGTAACCCCCTTGGTTTCAGAAATTCTACGATTAAGGTTATCAAATTCAAAAAGTGTCTGATTTCCATTATCGTCGGTAAGCTTAGCGAGTAATGAGTTTTTATCCCAATCCTGCCGTACGGTAATAAGTCCATCGGTACTCTGATTTGGGTCAGGTGTTGGTGTCACTGTCTTGACACCAAAAATATCAGCACCGATGTTGACGTTATCACCGTCACTGGTAGTCGTTAACACACGATCTTCGCGAATATTACGGTTAATACCGTCATATTCATAAACTGTGACATTTCCGAATTCATTAATCGGAATAGTGGCAAAGGAGCCGCCACTAAGAAACCCTCGTCGAGTAATGCTTTCAGCGATTACATCTCCTTGCGCATCAGCCATCGCCACCCGATTATTCCGCGAGTCATAACGATTAAACAAAGTTTGACCCAGGTTATCGACCTGTTTTTGCACACGGTTTAGACTATCGTAAAAATAAGTAGTCAGGAATATTTCGTTAGCACCGCTACCTTGGGATACATCGGTTTCGCGTGTTTCGATAAGATTATTATTGTCGTCATAGGCATATTCGACTACATTGCTCTCAGGGTCGCTGGTCTTAAGTGTTCTATCCACGCCGTCATAGTCGGTACGAAAAGTGTCGAGATCATCCTGAATAATAAAAGTCTGTCTTGAGTTGCGGTCATATTCAGTGCGAATCGTTACTCGATTATCGCCAGGCGTATGCAATCCTTCATTAATATTGGGCGGTCTTTGCGTCACAATTCCAGGGGAAACAAATAATAGCCGATCTTCTTGAAATGAGCGATTAAGTTCATCGAATTGAAATTCGGTGTCGCTGAGTAGTACGTTACCTGTCCCACTGTTATTAGTCGGACTTGCACCGCCAATTGAACCCAAGCTCGTACTATGAATAATATTATCAACTGGGTCAAAGTTAAAAGTAGTTACATTACCAACTGCATCGGTGATAACGGTTTGACGGTCATAACCATCAAAGCGAAAACGAGTCACATCACCTACACCCGCTATTGTGCTATTATTGCCAGCTGAGTTATCGGTATCATTTGCGTCCACTGATTCTACAAGGTTGCGATTCTTATCGTAATGAAAGCTAGTCGTGGAAGCATCACCGCCACGAGGATTATAAGAACCGGATGGTGGATTAAGGGTTTCGCTGCTGGCACTTTGTGCACCACGGGTGCTCGCGAAGCGTAGATCACGTTCGTCATATATAACATGGCTTGCGTTACCCTCAGGCTGTACAGTCAGCGTAAGATTCTGATTGGCATCGTAACGATAGCGTGTAATCAGTGTTTCGATACTATCAACCTCTTCACTCATTTTCAAACGGTTGTCGAGAATATCATAAGTGAACTCGGTATCCACAAATCCACCGGTGTTAGACGTATCCCCTCGATCTTCAACGGAACTTTTTATTATATTATCATTATGATCAAAGAAGCTGTCTTGAATGTAAGCAAATTCAGTTAGAGCTAGCGGTTCAGTGGAACTGACCGATGGCACACTGGTTGCGCTGATAGTGCGTACAATCTGGTTCAGTTCGTTAACAGAAAATGTCCTAGTAATCCCCCGCCCATCAATCTCTTTGATTATATTACCTACTGGGTCAAATTCAAATTTGGTGGAGATATTAGCGGGTGCTGGGTTGGTTGCGTTATTGCGCACAGCCGCCGCTTGAGTATCATTAATTTGCTCTTTTAAGTAACCACCATCCGCATTATTCAGACCTGCACGAGTACCAGGTGCGGTATTGCCATCACCATCTGGGTCATTTTCTGGATAATAGGCAAAAGTGTCCACATTTCCTTCGGGATCAACTCGCGACAGGATTTCTCCGAAATTATTGTAGCGTAATAGGGTGACAATATCCTGTAATTGGTCACCTTCAATACCCGACTGATGGGAACTATTCAGCAGTACCACAGAAGGTTGATCTGCGCGGATAGTGTTACCCGCTATTCGTACAGGAGTTGAACTATCAGCGTTGGTATCACCTAGCCCCAGATTGACTCCAGCATCAACAAGACGCGCCTGCACATCGGCCTGAGTAATATTCAGTTCAGTGGCCAATAAGGGTAGAATTACCCCTTGTGCAGCTTCCTGATAATCAAAGAAATTTTGGCTGCTAAAGCGTTGTAGCTGAGAGCGGCCAGCAGGTTCTGCAATGGCTGGACTAAAACTTGTGTCTGTGCCACGCGGGTCGGTCTGAGTAGCCAGTTGCTGATAAATAGGCTCGTAGCTCATCAAGGTAACTTGAGTGGCTTGATCGCCTCCTCGGCTAGCATCCGGTGTGCGCGTCATACTAAGGCGATTGCCCTGAGCAAAACGAACCGCATTACCTGAGTCATAGCTATAGTCTATCGTGTTACCTTCGGGAAGCGTGATCTTAAGCAAGCGTCCATCGGCATTATAGACCATTCGCGTATCAAACGATGCAGGTTCCCCAGTGCGTAATCCTTTGGTCAATTCTTGACGTAACACAGGGTAGCCCAGACGATTATACTCAAAGATTTCTACATTGCCATTACGGTCAGTTTCTGTGGTACGGGCAACAGGCAAGTTAGGGTCTAAAGATTGTACGCCCGCATTTAAGGCCTGATAGCTTAATGTAAAACCGCCCCCTGCTGTTGTGCCAGTCGTATCGCCGTAGCTTTGACTGGTAATACGGTCAAAATTAATGGAATTCGGATTAGCCCCATAGACATTGACTAGCACTGGCGCACCACCGCTTGCGACTTCGTTAGGTCGTGTAACGGTTAACAGGTTATGATTTAGCCGATTATCATTAAAGCCGCTGCTGTAGGTATAGCGGGTGATTTTTCCAGCAGAAAAATCATTGCTGTTGGCTGTGCCATTTACTGTCGGTGATCTAACTTCGGTCAGGTCACCATTGCCATCATGAGTAAAAACCACGGTACGTCCGATATAATCCTGAATCTGGCTAAGTTGTCCAGCACCGTTATAGCTGTAGAAAATATCCCGACCCAAGCTGTCATTAACACGATTAAGCTGATTCTGGGCATTGTAATGAAAGGTCATTACATTATCATTTCGATCCTGATATTGTATTAATTTACCATTGACATCAAAACTTTTGACTAACCCGTCTGGATAACGTAACACAAAGCTGTTATCGGGTAGTTTGGTGAGCTGGGTATAGAATTCAGTGGGCGCAACAAAATTACCCAGATTATTAATACGGTAGCGGTCATTACGCTCCAGACCATTATTATGGATAATACTGTTATCAATCTGTACCGTTAGGTGCTCAAAATAATGATGGTTCCAGTTATGACCCAAAGCGGTGTTATCGGTAATTTTTGCGCGATAATGACGGGTAAAGCTGTAATGAAGCTCCGAGTGTGCTCCTGGCCGTCCAGGTAATGTATAATCAATGTTGCGTTGAAACAGTTCACCTCGGTCGGCATAAACATTTCCGCTTAGCCCATTGAATAAAGCAGCAAGCCAGCCATCAGAGTAGCAGTGTATCGTCGTGTAATGTTTGCCTGGGTTACAGCTACAGCTGCTTTGGCTGATAGTGCAAACAATATGAGGATTAATAAAGGTGTTTTTGTAACTTGTATAAATAATGAAAAATCGGAAATTACTAATCTCGCCATCGACAGTGACAGTGACCTGATTGAAACCTAGTAGCTTAGTTACCTGCACGGTAAGCGATGTTGATGTTGCCGCCAGAACAGGGGCTCTATTTGGACCAAACAGCACAATATTTTGTACTGGATTGGTAGAAAATCCGCTGCCAGTAATGGTAATAACATCACCTGGCTGAGCACGAAAGGTGGATGTGCCAGTAATCGCTGGCACGGCGAATAATAATGATGAATAACTAAGAAGCAAAAGTAGGATTAGCTTCCTGGTGAAATTCAATCGGGTTTTATAACAGGACATGATAAGTTCTCCTGCCGCCTCTGAGGCGAGCCATAAAAAAGGTTAGGCACAAACCAAGCATTAATAGCACGGTTATTTTCGGTTCTGGCATGGCTGTCGTTTCACCATCATCAAACGTGGCAAAAGATCCCACGGATAAATTAGTGACCAGTTTAAAGGAGTATGCCAGTGAATCATCCGCCAAAAAACTAAAGGCAAAAATAAGATCACCGCTGGTAAAAGTCACGACATCAAAATCAAACGAGTCAGTTAAGGTTAGTGAAGAGTGACCAGCAAAGTTAAACTCACCAAAATCCGGGGTAAAAGTATTCGCACCGACAGTCACTTCCACACCCAGAATTTGTAAAGACACGGGGTTAAAGAAAGGGTCAAACGCCTGGAAATTCCCTAAAATATTAACCACTTGATTACTCGGAAAGGAGCCATCAGGAAGATCTGAGAAAAAAGATTCAGTAATACCATTGCCAGCGCCATCCAGGCTCACAACAGAAAGTCCGGCAAAGGGCTGTACAAACACTGGGCCAGTTAAATCATCGGGGCTCGGAAAGGGAAGTAGAGTGGCAAATGCCTGAGGGCTGTTTAAGCAAAAAAGGGCTATTCCTACTAGCAAAATAGATGTACGAAATTGTTGCGTGAATGATTTTTTTTGTTTGTATAACATATTCGCTGATTCCTTTTGGTTTTTGAAAGTAAAAATTGTTGATTATTGTTTGAACTGACATATTGTTAATATGTCGCTTGAAATCTAGACCAGTGTTTGTTTATTGCTTTAACCTTTTTCTTGGTAGTCAGCTTGCATTTTAGAATAAATGGAAAAACAAATTCAATCTAGCCAACTCTCCTATGGTTTTACCCATTTGGATTTTTCATATCCTTCATATAATAAATTGAGATTCGAAAATTAAGAATTAATTTCTCTATAAA
>CAZLLL010000248.1:0-5642 GCA_964560255.1 uncultured Methylomonas sp. | reverse complement strand
AAACAAAAATACTGCGTCATAATTGCACAACTTATTCAATTCCCATTCCTTAATCCGGCATATGATACAGCTTATTCTCGCAATTGTTCGCTAGGTTCGGATTATAATATGGATCCCCCTTTTCCAGCCATTCTTGCCAGTTTTGATAAAATAGTTGCTTATCCTGCGCAGGGTAGCGCGTTAATAAATCTGGCTGTGTAGTAAGAAATTGTGCCTGCGGTACGCTAACACAGCGCAGATCTTCGGCTAAAGCTCTCAAACTAAAGTCTAGTAGACTATAAAACCCCTGATAATCAGCATTTAACCCGTTTAATTGCTGCCATACTTTACGCTGGATAACGACGCAAAAAGGATGTGGAGCGCTAATATTTCTAGTCAGTTTCGTCACTGCCATATAGCCTGGTTCACTCACTGGCCATCCCTTATAGGGCACCATGATACTCCCATCTTTGTGGTACGTTGCACCCGCATAATTTATGAGCTTGTGCTCAGCTAGAATACTCCCAGTCGCTAAAGCAACCCCTTCAATCTTTAACCATGCGGCCAATTGGTGTAAGGCATTAAAACTTACCGGACTTAAAGCCCGACTGATAATAGCAATATAAGGTTTATCAGTCACCTGCATAAACTGATTAACACTTTGGGTATACTCTTCCACTGGCAATGTGCTAGCAACTCTGAGTACATCTATTTCCGCTAAATCAGACCCTTCTAGTATTAATTGGTAGTTACCTCGCCATATTGACGAGATTTCCACGGCCTTACCCGCTATTCCACGCCGCTTCAGTGTTTCATTCAGTGCACTGAGCCCTGCTTTAAAAGCATACTCTTTGGCACTGCTATCTAATGAAACGGAGCCTTGATATTGCCGCCAGTGGTACAACACTTTTTGAATATGCCGTACTTGAGGCCGGGTTTCAGCAGCACGTAAAATTAAATCATAATCCTGTGAACCATCAAATTCTGCACGCAATCCTCCTAGTTGAGTGATTAAACTGTGTCGATAACACATCAAATGAAAAATATAATTTCCCGCCAACAAGGTTTCAGGAGACCAGTCAGGTTTGAATAAATGCATATATCGTACATCTTTCGGCGAGATCATATCTCTATCTGAATAGATAATATCCACACCTGGATAGCGACGAATTTCTTTGGCAATGAGATAAAGCGCATCTAACGCCAAACGATCATCATGATCTAAAAAAACAACATAATCTCCCTGCGCTTTCTCAATCGCAATGTTAGTTGTATTAGAAATACCTTGGGAGCGTTTAAAAAAATGTACCTGAATTCTAGGGTCTTTACACAGATCTGATTTTAGTAACTGATGTGTTGCTATATTTTCTGAACCATCATCGACTAATATGAGTTGCCAATATGGGTAAGCCTGAGCCCGAATGGAAGTAATACATTCCTCTAGCACATCAATCTGAGTATTATAAATCGGTGTGACTATACTTATTTTAGGTGGTGACTGCCAACTAAAGGATTTTTGTTGTACCATGCGCCAGTCATTAAGTGTTGTCAAACTATTTTGTCTTACCCATCGCTGATAGTTCTGGTAGTCTTTATTTTTTATTACCTGGTTCCACTGCGTGAAACAGTTCTGATCTGGAGTAGTGGCAGGGCAATATTGCAGCCATTGCCATGATGACTTTTTCCTTAAAAAAAATGTTGGGATATATTTAAATAATTTAATTGAAATCCTGTCAAACCAACGCTTTTTTTCTATAAAATTTGCAGTATACATAGACTGCAAAATGGTGTTGTTAAACTGATTTTTTTTCTCATTTGAACTAATGAACTTCGAGTGTTGCTTGAATATAATCCTTACTTACAAATTCCTTTATTTTATTATTTTTTAGATTAATGATGCCGATATAGGGCTGTGAAAATTTTATATGCTCTAATTTATTCAAAGCGAAGGGTTTAATCCAGCGTATCATATCTTCTTTTGGCTTACAAAATACCGAGTTATGTCCGATCAGTACGATACTCTCTTGTCCAGAATCTTTTGCTCTATTAACAATCGTTGCTAAATCTGGGGTTTTATTAAAGCCGGTTAATTTTCCACATTGATCAATAAAAGCGAGTGATTTTACCTTGCCTTTGTCAGATATTTGCCAAATGCTAAGCCCCCATGGAACAACGTAGATTTTATTTATATCTGTTTCAATATGACTTTGACAAAAATTTTCAAGGCAAGAAAGCAAAGAAAAGCTCCGGTTTTTATCAACAAGCTCTATCTTCCCATCCTTAAAATAATTGCCTATATCATCACGTGAAATGTTCAATTTATCCTTGATAGGGATAACTGTCGCAGTCCCTTGTTTCTGGTTAATAAATACCAGAACATTGCTCTCAGTAACATCAGTTGTAAAATTCAGGAAAGACAATCCGGATTGATGACCTATATACAGGTACAGATCCTTCGTATTGCCCAACCAGTGTTCAATTGAAAATTCATCAGGATGGCGAAGATAATCCTTCAATGAAATAATATTTTTTATATCAAAAGTATTTTTTGCTAATTTAAATAACAACGCACCCGCCTCAGTATTTCGAAAGGGCTGAGGGTTACGATAAGAAAACCGCTTATCTCCAAGAGAAATCGTATAATCGACATCATTGATAACAATACCATCATCATTGATTCCACCAAGATAGTCCCCCCATGTCGTGCGCACAAACGATTTAATTTTCGTATGGGCAACAACGTCTTTTATACCGGAATCTTTGTTAAATACTTTGGCCAATAAGCCATCCCTGCTAATGTCTGAACGTTCTTCTGACTGACAGGATAACATATTCTGGCCAAAACCAAAGGCATCGCAATTCTCAAAACCGATTGTGCTTAAGACAGTAGGGCCGATATCATAATGCGTTCCTACATGATCTATTGACAGATTTTCACCTGCTGGCAGATTAATCATGAACATTAATTTTCGTTGCGTCTTCTTTAGCAGGTAATCTGCCGGGTTTTTATGTGCAAGGTGATCGCTCATAATAACAATCACTGTATTACTGGAGTCAGGACTTTGACGAATTTTTTCAATAAATTTTGTGATAAGCTGACTACCACAATAAACGGCATCCAGCATTCTATTATCTTTAATCGCTGAATACCTAACAGTACATGCAGGGTCAGGAAAACCGGGTGCATGAGTATCCAGCGTAAGAAGAAACATGGCAAATGGATCTGGCCTGGCGGCTAATTCAAGGTAATCGTCCAGCGCATATTCAAAAAGCCGACGGTCGCGCAATCCCCACTGATTATAGTCATACTTATTTTCTGGATACACGGTTTTAAAAACGTTTTTTCCAATAACAGTATCAAAACTATGTGTTTGTAAAAAAGCTTTTTTTCCGGCAAAATTTAAGTTGGCTCCACCTAAAAAAGATAAAGCATACCCCTCATTTTTCAATATATCACTGATGCATTCTGTCTTTGGCATAAAATCAGCAGATAAATTAAAATTATTTGATGACGAATCTAAAGGCATCTGTAACGGAAGCCCACATAAACTTGCGACCATTCCTGCAATAGTCCACCCCGTATAAGATGTTTGCATCATAGTATTAAAAACAATAGAAGACTTTTGGAGCTCCCCTAAAGCATTTAACTGACCTTTAACTATCCGGTGATCAAAAAAGTTAGCTTCTAAACTCTCGGCATAAATAAAAACAAGGTTTTTCTTATTAGCTACCTTATATTTAAAATCATTTTGGGCATCTTGAACAAGCTGGTGGATTAATGATTCATCATATGAATTACTAGATGGAAAGTATTCTGCTAGAGGACTATCATGGGCATCAAGATACATTTTTCCAAAAGACAGTGTTTGTGGACTTATCAATGCAAGCACTATGATAAAGGCTCCCGCAAATATTCCCGGTGCTTGGCTTACCTTTTCCTGATGTAATTTAAAGGTTAAAAAACACAGATAAAAATAGTAGAAACACATAATGATAGCAAGTATCAAAATTTCAGTCTGGAAGCCTATAATGCCTTGTTTATTGAAATGAAAATAAAATGCTTCATTAAACCCAGTACCTTGAATAAAGTAATTAACCAGTAATAATGCATCAAAGAACAGAAAGGGCAGCATCGCAAATAGCAATACACATACTTTCAAATAATGCTTGATAGTGCGAACTAAAAAAAGATAAGCAACGGCATAAAAGAGACTGAACAGTAACCATACCCAGACAGGTGTTATAAAAATAGTGACATAGAGTGGAAAAAGACTCACCAACAAACTGAATAATAAGTTATATTTAAATACTTTTACAATAGCAGCCATGCAGCTCCTTTTTTTGTTATTTTATTGATAGGGCGGCGAATCAAACATTAATTTATAATTCAATATGTTAAGGAGTAGTCAATATATGCTCTGCCTCTTGATATTTCTCGCTACTGATAGCAACAATATGATCGGGTAATGAAGGTCCTGGAGGTGCTTTATCCCAACCCAGTGTTTCTAAATAATCACGAATAAATTGCTTATCAAAACTAGGCGGGCTGATACCCACCTGATATTGATCCGCTGGCCAGAATCGAGAAGAATCAGGCGTTAGTGCTTCATCAATTAGATATAATTCACCGTCATCATCTAAACCAAATTCAAATTTAGTATCCGCAATAATGATGCCGCGCTGTTTGGCAAAAGCAGCGGCCGTTGTATAAAGTTTAAGGCTGATAGCGCGTACTTTTTCGGCCATCTCTGTGCCGAGCAAAGGAATGGTTGCGGCAAATGAAATGTTTTCATCATGCTCACCAACCGTCGCTTTGCTGGAAGGTGTATAGATAGCTTCGGGTAATTGTTGTGCCTGTTGCAGATTTTTGGCTAATTCTATACCACAGACGCTACCGGTTGTTTGGTAATCTTTCCAGCCTGAACCAATGATATAACCACGCACTATTGCCTCAATAGGGAGTGGCATTAATTTTTTGACAATAATGCAACGCCCTTCGATTTGAGCTCGCTCCTCCACGTCAGGAACGACTTTGTCAAGACTAAGACTCGCTAAATGGTTAGGAATAATATCTTGCAGCTTCTCAAACCAGAAATTTGAGACAGCTGTCAATACCTGCCCTTTACCTGGAATCGGATCAGGCAAAACTACATCAAACGCGGACAAACGATCTGTTGTTACAATGAGTAAGTGCTGATCATCTACATCATATATATCGCGAACTTTTCCACGTGCGCGCAACTTTAGACTGGAAATAGACGATTCAAATAAGGCAGCTGGAGCGGTCATGGCATCTAAACAAGTGAATATTAAAGTGAATTCACTATTTTATATGAATATTGACCTTACAGGCTAAATTATGCATTTTTACACATAAAAAATTCATGCACTATTGTAGATTCGAATTTATTTCGTGCTCATTCCTAACCATTAAAGTTAGGTAACTCGCCACACACCCATCTTGCTTGTCTTATTTAAAGTCTATAAGGCGTTGAAAATATTTATAATTCTAAGTGAAAAAACAAGTTTTGCCTATTTTTTAAAGGTACAAAAACTTGTTTTTGTACCCCTTTTGAATATAACATGGTGAATAGCAAAATGAGGCATCTTTCATTCGCTGAAAATCAGGGAAACGGAGCTTAGCGAAGTGATGATTTTTAGTC
>CAZLLL010000247.1:0-5671 GCA_964560255.1 uncultured Methylomonas sp. | reverse complement strand
CGAATAAAAATACTGCGCCAGTTGCTCAACTTATTTCGTGCCCATTCCTAAGTTGTAAACATTCAAGTCCCCCTTTTGTAAAATAGGCGTTGAGGAGCCTTTTTCTAAATAAAACCTCTTCTAACTCAGCCTTGATAAGAAGGGGGCTGAACTGAACGGTTACAGTTAGTTTGCTGAGAAATTGATCTACTCGAATAACAGAAGCTACACAAAACAAGCCTTTATTATTTGCTCCCCCTCTATTTTATCTCAGTACCTGATAACATCATCTTTTTATTTAGTGCCTAAATGAAAAGCTCAGAAGCCTTGCTGTGGAACAGATACAGCGATTTATTTTATATGAAGATTTTGGGTAAATCACGAATGTAAGCCTGGTTTGCATAAATTCAGGGGTTTTAGCTCCGATTTTAGAAAATATTCAGTAACGACACTCAGTCCTAATTTAAAAATATATTATTTTCAATTCAATGTGTTATGTTTTTTAAGGGGTTTTTTAAAAATACTTTCTATGCCTGAGTAGTTATAATATCCCAAATCATTGGTTTCTCTAACCCCTATAATTAACAGTGCTTTCAGCGTTTCTATCTAGGTACTATTTATACCTCGTGCATTCCTGGCGGTTTGAACTTAGCCTTCCCCAAAAAAATTATTAATGAAAGAAAAATTAGTGCTTATCGGCAATGGTATGGCTGGCATGAGAACAGTGGATGAGCTGTTAAAACTTGCGCCCGATAAATTTGATATCACCGTCTTTGGTGCCGAACCTCATGGTAACTATAATCGGATTATGCTATCCCCCGTTTTGGCAGGGGATAAACAGCTAAGTGAAATTATTATCAATGATTTACAATGGTATAAAGAGAATAAAATCACTTTATACATTGGTAAAACAATCACTGAAATTGATCGTATCAACCAACAGGTTATTTCTGACGACGGCACAGTGGCTAACTATAACCGTTTAATTATTGCGACAGGCTCTATTCCTATCATGCTTGATATTCCAGGAAAAGAACTGAAAGGTGTCATTTGTTTTCGTGATATTAATGATGTGAACGTCATGATCGAAACAGCCAAAACTCATAAAAACGCCATTGTTATTGGTGGAGGCTTGCTGGGTTTAGAAGCAGCCAATGGTTTAATGATGCAAGGAATGAATGTCTCCGTTGTGCATAGAAACAACACCTTAATGAGTCAACAACTTGATCAGGAGGCTTCCGATTTAATGCGTTCAGAGCTAGAAGCAAAAGGAATGCATTTTTTGATGAATCATCATACTGATGAATTATTGGGTGATAAACGAGTTAAAACAGTACGCTTTAAAGATGGCTCCGAAGTTGAAGCCGATTTAGTCGTTATGGCACTTGGGGTTCGCCCGAACATTAAACTCGCCCAGGCATCAGGCATTCAGTGTGATCGCGGTATTTTAGTTGATGACACATTACAAACCTTTACACCGACTATTTATGCCGTGGGTGAATGCGTCCAGCACCGTAAAAAAACATTTGGACTGGTTGCACCCTTATTTGAACAGGCCAAAGTTTGTGCCAATCATCTGGTTAATATGGGTATTGCCAGTTATGTTAACAGCGTCACTTCTACCAAACTAAAAGTAACGGGTATTGACCTATTTTCTGCGGGTAATTTTATGGGTGATGATACGACTGAAAACATTGTATTTAAAGACCCCACACGGCATATCTATAAAAAGCTGGTCATAAAAAATAATAAAATTATGGGGATTATACTTTATGGCGAAACAACGGATGGGCTTTGGTATTTTTCACTGCTCACTGAGGGGCAGGATATTTCAAAAATACGCGAGAATATTTTATTTGGTCAGCAACATATTGAAGTAGAGGAAGAGGAGCAACTATAATGGCTGATAGCTCAACTAACTTAACAACCTGCCCATACTGTGGTGTGGGATGTGGCGTTCAGGTGACCAAAGAAAAAGATGGCACAATATTCATCAAAGGCGACGCATCCCATCCTGCTAATTTTGGTCGTTTATGCTCAAAAGGCTCGGCACTTGCCGATACCATTGGGCTTGAAGATCGCCTGCTACATCCGCAAGTAAAGGGTGAGCAAACATCATGGGGTATAGCATTAGATGCTGTTTCTAATGGCTTAAAAACAGTTATTGAAGAACATGGGGCAGATGCCGTGGCATTTTATGTTTCAGGGCAATTATTGACTGAAGATTATTATGTTGCTAATAAGCTAATGAAAGGTTTTATTGGCAGTGCGAATATTGATACCAACTCTCGTTTATGTATGTCTTCCGCTGTTGCAGGTTACAAACGTGCCTTTGGCAGTGATTCAGTCCCTTGTTGTTATGAAGACCTTGAATTAGCCGACCTGATTGTGATTGAAGGCTCTAATACGGCATGGTGTCACCCCATTGTTTATCAAAGAATTGCCAAAGCAAAACAGCAAAGACCTGACTTAAAAGTAGTCGTTATTGACCCAAGAAAAACAGCTACCTGTGATATTGCCAATCTGCATTTGCCCATTAAACCAGGTTCAGATGCCACTTTATTTAACGGCCTACTTAGCTTTATCAATCAACAACAATGCATTGACTGGGATTTTGTGAATCAACATACCGAAGGCTTACCTGAAGCACTGATTTCAGCAGAGCAATCAGCGGTAGATGTCATTCAGGTTGCACACATTTGTGAATTATCTGAACAGGATGTTAAGCAATTTTTTCAGTGGTTTGCAAAGACAGAAAAAGTTGTCACACTTTATTCTCAAGGGGTAAACCAGTCTTCATCGGGGACTGACAAATCAAATAGCATTATCAATTGTCATTTAGCCACAGGGCGTATTGGAAGACTGGGTATGGGGCCATTTTCAATGACAGGACAGCCTAATGCTATGGGAGGACGTGAAGTGGGCGCATTGAGTAATCAATTAGCCGCCCATATGGAATTAGGCAACCCCATTCATCACGATTTAGTCTCCCGCTTTTGGCAAACTGATAAGCTTGCATCTACCGCAGGTGCTCAAGCGGTAGACATGTTTGAAGATATAGCCAATGGTAAAATAAAAGCCATTTGGATCATTGCAACCAACCCTGTCGTTACCCTACCCAATGCGGATAAAGTCCGTCGGGCAATAGAAAACTGTGATTTAGTGATTGTTTCTGAATGTGAGCTCAATACAGGCACTGTTGCACGAGCAGACATTTTATTGCCTGCGTTGGCATGGGGTGAAAAATGTGGTACTGTCACCAATTCTGAGCGTCGCATTTCTCATCAACGCAATTTTTTACCGCACCCAGGTGAAGCAGAAGAAGATTGGTGGATATTGTCACAAGTTGCAAAACGTATGGGCTTTGGTGATGCTTTTAACTATCAATCTTCAGCAGAAATTTTTAGAGAACATGCTGCATTGTCAGGTTTTGAAAATAACGGCAAGCGTGATTTTGATATCAGTGGTCTGGCAGAGATAACAGACAAACAATATGATGAACTTGCCCCCATTCAATGGCCTGTCACAAGCACTAAATCAACAGGAACCAAACGCTTATTTGAAGATAAACATTTTTATACAGCATCAGGAAAAGCACAGTTTATTGCGATAACCCCACGTCCACCTGTCAATGCCACTAGTGAAAAATACCCACTGATTTTGAATACAGGAAGAGTACGTGATCAGTGGCATACGATGACACGAACAGCCAGATCTCCACGACTAAACGCGCATATTTCGGAACCTATCCTACAAATCCACCCTAACGATGCGACTAACCATCATTTGCAAGAGGGAGGATTAGCTCGATTAGACAGCCAATGGGGAAATATGATTGCCCGTATCACAGTCACCAAAGAACAACGGATGGGCAGTGTCTTTGTTCCTATGCACTGGAATGATTTTCTTGCCTCAAAGGGGCGGGTGAATGCGCTGGTTAACCCCGTTGTCGACCCTATCTCTGGACAGCCTGAGTCTAAACATACACCGATTAAAGTCAAACCTTATCAACCTGCGTGGTATGGCTTTCTATTTTCTCGAAAAGCATTAACACCTGCTAACGCCGAATATTGGGTAAAAATTAAAGGGGATCAATTCTTTCGCTATGAAATGGCGGGGGAATCAGTCATTGAAGACCTTGCTATTTGGGCTAAAGAACAACTGGGTAAAAACGGTGAATGGCTAGAGTTTTACGATCAAGGCTCACACCAATTTCGCTTAGGAAAAATAATTGATAATAAATTAGACAGTCTTGTTTTTATTGCACCCAAATTTGACCTGCCTGCACGCTCATGGCTAAGCCAGCTTTTTTCTGAACAGGTTTTAACTGATGAAATGCGCATGAGTTTGTTAGCTGGCAAACCTGGTGCGGGATTGCCAGATACTGGGCCCATAGTTTGTGCTTGTTTTGGGGTGGGTGAAAATACCATTAAAGAAGCCATTGCCTGTGGCTCTGCCAAAACAGTTGATGACATTGGTAGATTGCTTAAAGCAGGGACTAATTGTGGTTCTTGTCTTCCTGAATTGAAAAACTATTTATAGTTTAAGAAAAGGTTGTTATATGATGTGAAAAAAATAATAACAAAAATACTCTTCATTTTCCTAGGCTGGTTTTTTGTCTTATTGGGTATTATAGGCATATTTTTACCCATTTTACCCACCACGCCATTTTTAATTTTATCTCTCGCTTTATTTGCCAGAAGCTCCCCACGTTTCCATCAAATGTTATTAAATAACCGATGGGTTGGCGCAAGCCTAAAACAATGGGAAGAAAAAAAGTCTGTTTCTCGTCGAACAAAACGGAATGCCTCATTTTTGATTTTTGTAAGCTTTTCCACGTCTATTGTAATATTGCATGAAAGACTGGAGTTACAAGCTCTTCTAATGGTTCTGGCGACTATTTTATTATTTTTTATCTGGCGATTAAAAGAAGCCTAAATAAATTAATTAATCAATATTATTAAAGACTTACCGCGCTACTTATGGAGTATCCGGGGAGGGGGCAGTCGCGAGTGTTTTTCTGTTTATTGCATTAGTTGATGGGTGCAACCCACTCTCCGCTCCCTAACTTATTGATTTACTGTTGCAAAGCCAAAATTAAGCACAATAAACACGTAAATGCCCGATTATCTGATGACAAAAAATACACTAAGCCTTTGATTTTTGGTGATAGCGAAAGGTGGGTTACACCTAGGCTATCGAAGTCCTGACCCTAGGGATTAAAATAATTTTCTCTTTTTGGATATTTCTTGTTTTGAAAATTATTACTTACATTGAGCAGGTATAGTTTTATATTTTTCGATTAACTTTTAATTTAAAAACAAATGGTTATACTAATTTTAGTAGGTTTCAATGGCTTATATAGAATCATTTAAAATCAATGTGTTACATGCAGTAAAAATACCCGATTTCTAATATTAGATTTTTATTATTTATACTGCTTACTATAACACTCTAATTATTAATGTATTTTTAATATAAAAAACAGAACATAGACCCGCTCAATGTAAGTTTAAACATATTCAAAATCTTTTATTACCAATGGTAGCAGCACTCTTTAGCCACGTTGAGAGCAAACCATGTTTTAATTCGCGGTTGAAGACTGCTGCTACAAAAAACATTTCTAGCCACAGCCAATATAAGGGAGATGGAAACAAATAATCATCCAATATTGCTAGTCTTTTTGTCCGTC
>CAZLLL010000246.1:0-5687 GCA_964560255.1 uncultured Methylomonas sp. | reverse complement strand
CATAGCGAGCTACGTAACTGTTTGTGCAACACCAAAGACGGACAAAAAGACAAGTCAGTTACTCAAGTTATTTTGTGCACGTTCCTAAGGAGGGGTTAGGGGGAGGTTTTATTAGAAAAGCTTTGCTCAATCTCTATTTTCCAGAAGGGCAATGAACAGTTACTGTCTGCGTGGAAATTTATACAAGTACATTTCAAGGCAAAAAAAAGCCCCTTATCTATGTAACGAAATAAGGGGCTTTTATACCAACAAAAAATTAGATAGCAATACTAACAGCACCCTTTAATTTTTTCATTGCATTTTTCTCTAATTGCCTAATGCGCTCAGCAGAAACATTATAACGTTTAGCTAACTCATGCAAAGTGAGTTTCTTCTCAGTCAACCAGCGACTTGTAACGATATCTTGGCTACGTTCATCAAGATCTAGCATGGCATTGCTTAATAATGATTCTTTATGTCCTTTCCAGTCTGCATTTTCTATTAATAAAGCAGGATCCGCATTATGCTGTTGCAGATAAGAGACAGGCGCATTGAAGGATTCATCATCTGAATCTGATTCCGGCAAGTCGAAAGCCATGTCTTTACCATCTAGCCGCGTTTCCATTTCATAAACCGTTTTAAGGTCTACAGCCAGATTTTCTGCAATGGCCTCTGCATCGGCTTTAGATAGCCAACCTAATTTCTTTTTGGATTTTCTTAAGTTAAAAAATATTTTACGTTGCGATTTTGTCGTTGCAACTTTAACTATACGCCAGTTTTTTATCACATATTCGTGAATTTCAGCGCGAATCCAGTGTACAGCAAATGAAACCAAACGCACACCCACATCTGGATTAAAGCGTTTCACAGCTTTCATAAGGCCAATATTACCTTCTTGAACAATATCATTCATAGGTAGGCCATAACCATTGTACCCACGAGCTACATGTGCAACGAAGCGTAAATTTGCCATAACCAGCTGTTTTGCAGCATTAAGATCTTCGTGATCCCGATAGAGCATAGCGAGTTCACGTTCTTCTTCTGCATTTAATTTATTAGTTTGACCAACGACATTGAGATAAGAATCAAAATTCTCAGCAGTTAACGTAATAGGTACAGCTAATGAATTAGACATGATTGACTCCAATAATTAAACATATCTTAATTTTAGCACTCTATCAACAAGAGTGCTAATTAAAATGTAAAAAGTGTGATATATTAGGGGGTCAACGGGTTAATCTATAGTAAAATAAAGTATTCAAATGTTAATAATGAGAGAGTAATGGATAGTAAATTATTAGAAATTCTAGCCTGCCCAATTTGTAAAAGCCCTTTAGTTTACGATAAGAGCGCACAGGAACTGATTTGCAAAGCTGATCGTCTTGCTTTTCCTATACGCGATGATATTCCCGTAATGCTTGAAGATGATGCAAGAACTTTAAGCAGTGAAGACATCGCCCAGTTGAAATGAGCCAGGCATTTAAAGTCGTTATTCCCGCTAGATATGATTCTAGCAGGCTACCAGGCAAGCCGCTGATCAATATTGCAGGTAAGCCAATGATACTGCATGTCTGTGACAGAGCGAAAGAGGCTGGGGCAGCACAGGTAGTAGTCGCGACCGATGATAAAAGAATACTGGATGCTGTAAAAGCTTATGGCTTTGATGCTGTTATGACCAGCTCAGTACATGAAAGTGGTACTGAAAGGTTAGCCGAAGTGGTTGAAATTTATCAATGGAATAATGAGGATATTATCGTCAATTTACAGGGTGATGAACCGCTTATCCCCGCTGAATATATTGCTTTGGCGGCTAATTCACTGGCATTACAAACGTCTGCAGGCGTTGCAACCCTGGCGGCAGAAATAATTGAGGTGGAAGAAATTTTTAACCCCAATGCGGTTAAAGTCGTTGTAGATAAGCAAGGTTACGCGCTTTTTTTTAGCCGAGCTGCTATTCCCTGGGATAGGGAGGATTTTCAGCAGCCCGTTAAGACGACTGTTAGAAAAAATGCCTATCTAAGACATATTGGCATGTATGCTTATAGAGTTGGTTTTTTACAGCAATATGTGAAATGGCAAACATCGGCATTGGAAAAAATAGAGATGCTTGAGCAATTAAGAATTCTGTGGGAAGGCGAAAAAATATTAGTCGCAAAAGTGACCTTGGCACCTGAAGCGGGTGTGGATACGCAAGAAGATTTATTAAGGGTAGAGCAATTGATGGTCAAAAAAGCGACTTAGGGACGTGCACGAAATAAGGGAGCTGGTAGCCACTTATTTTAACGGCACCCAGCTACTATAAAAAATATGATTCATTTTTTGCATAATAGTCGCCACTAATGTCACCCATAAACTCATGACAAAGTGGTATTTGCTGGGTCTGACAATATCGACAAATAAACAGTAGCGTGGCTCATCTGTTTCATTAAAGGACTGGTGCTGCAAGGTATCATCAAAAATAAACATTTTATTCTCACACCAGTGATTTTCAACATCACGCACTTTTATATAAGTCTCCCGGCTGCGAATATCATTAATATTATATAGAACTCTTAAAGTGGTGCGTAACGGCCCAAAATGCTCACCTGTGGATTCTTTTTTATTAAAAACAGAAACCCCGATAGTTCTAATATATTTGTAATCCCGATGAAATGCAGGAACCGTATAAAAATTTTCAATATTTTTGCCATACCACTTGAAGAAAATCATACTTCTTCTGATTTTTTCAGCACGGCTAGCCAGTTCATCAACCACTTTTTCTGCCTTAACCACTTCCAGTAATTCTTTAATCTCTGCCTGACACTCTTCAGGCAAGTCCTCTAATTGATATATTTTTTTATTTATGTAAGGCAAGGTCATGATGTCCATCAGAATATTAAAGGGTGATAAAGCCCAAGTCGGCACACCATTACCCAAAAAGTAGCGGTACACTAGTCGTCCATCTATAGTGCTGTTGCGACTGACATCATAGATACCACAGACAGCATAAAATAACATCACCTCAGGTAGTAAATAAGTCAAAGAAATTAAAAATATGTACCAGATTATAGATTGGACTAAAAATGTCTTTCGCCTCTTTTCTTCAAAAGCTTTGTTATCCATCGCTTACCCCTTAATTAATAAAAGCCTATAAAACATAGCCAAAAAATATTCCTTATATATTATAGGTATATTTTTCACAATATGCACTACACAGCACAAGATAGTTTGTACATTATGCAAGCAGCGCGTAAAATCAACAAGATTTATAAAACAAAACTAGCACTGAAAAACCTGATAAGCGAACCTTAATTTATGACTGCACAGCAACCTTCGATAAGCAAAGAACCTCAAAAAATGCCGGGCGCCCTGCCTCTGATAGGAAATATGCTGAAATTTGGCAAAAACCCGTATGAGTATATGAGTCTGCTTAGAAATAAGCTTGGTGAAATTGGAGAGTTTCGTTTATTTCATCAGCAAATGATTCTGCTCACAGGCCCTGAAGGTAATGAAGCATTCTTTCGTGCACCCGATGACCAGCTAGACCAGAACGAAGCTTATAAGGTGATGACCCCTATTTTTGGTAAAGGCGTTGTGTTTGATGCGCCGCCGCATATCAAAGACCAGCAGCTCAAAATGCTGATGCCGGTATTGCGTGACAAACCGATGCGTACCTACTCAAAAATTATTGTGCAAGAAGTTGAAGAGGCTGTCAAAGACTGGGGGGAGTCTGGCGAAGTTGATTTACTAGCGTTTATGAAGCAATTGACGATTTATACCTCTAGTCATTGTTTATTGGGCGATGAATTCCGTTATGAATTGAATGAGGAGTTTTCTCATTTATATCATGACCTGGAAAATGGCATGCACCCACTCGCCTTTATATTTCCCTACCTGCCGATTCCTATTTTACGCCGCCGCGATAAGGCTCGGGTACGTTTACAGGAGTTAGTCACTGGAATTATCGAAAAACGCGCCAAAAAAGAAGAAAAAAGTGACGATGCTTTTCAGATGCTGATTGATACCCGTTATGATGATGGTAGTCCGCTTTCTCCCCATGAAATTACCGGCCTATTGATTGGGACTTTATTTGCGGGGCACCATACGACAGCGGGAACAGCGGCCTGGATCACATTAGAACTAGCTCGCAATCCTAAGGAAATGGACAGGGTCATTAAAGAGTTTGATGAATTATATGGTCATGATGGCGAGGTAACCTTCCAGTCTTTACGTGAAATTCCGATTTTTGAGCGCGTGATTAAAGAAGTATTACGCCTGCATCCTCCTTTAATTATGCTGATTCGTAAAGTAGCCAAAGATCTGCACTTTAAGGACTATGTGATTAAAGCCGGTAAATACGTTTGCGTCTCCCCGCGTGTTTCACACCGTATTGCTGAAATTTTTCCCGATCCGGAAAAATTTGACCCTGATCGCTTTACTAAAGAGCGCCAGGAAGATGCACAGCCTTTTAGCTGGGTTGCTTTCGGTGGCGGTCGTCATAAATGTAGCGGCAATGCCTTTGCCATGTTACAGCTGAAAGCGATTTATGCCATATTACTACGTCGTTATAAATTTGAACTCGTAGACCCACCGGAAAGCTATCAGGATAATTACGATCAAATGGTCGTTCAGCCTGGCTCGCCTTGTCGGGTGCGCTATACTAAGCGTGCCACTATTCAGCAAACAGCCACGGCAAGCACTGAAAGTACTACCGAGACAGCCAGTAAGCCGAACTGTTTTAAAATGAAGATTGATTATGATTTATGTCAGGGACATGCAAATTGCATGGCTGAAGCACCTGAAATATTTAAAGTGGATGACAAAGGCATGTTAACCGTTCTACAAGATACACCGGAAAATGCCTTACTTAAAAAAGCACAGACTGCAGCACAATACTGCCCAACCAGTGCAATAAAAATCATACAGGACTAAGGGTTTACTATGGCTGCATATCCAAGAGCAGAACTGGAAGAAATGGTCGAACGCTGGCTAGAAGCAAATCGTCAAGCGGAAAAAGATGGTGACTGGCCTAAGCATCTCGGTGCCATGTACACTGACGATGCCGAATATCGCTGGAATATTGGCCCAAATGAAGAGTTTGTTGCGCGCAACCGAGAAGAAATAGAAAAATGGGCTCTCGGTGAACAGATGGAAGGCTTTGAAGAATGGAAATATCCATACCACCGTATTTTGATTGATGAAAAACAGGGGGAAGTGATAGGGCTTTGGACTCAGGTTTCCCCTGCTAAACGAGAAGATGGCACAAATTATACTGTCGAAGGGGTTGGCGGGTCGTGGTTTCGTTACGGAGGTAATTTCAAGTGGGAATGGCAAAGGGATTTCTTTGACCTGGGCAATACCAAGGCTTTATTTTTTGAACTAGCTGCTGCCGGTAAACTAGACCCTGCCGTCAAAGAAAAAATAGGAAAACTGGCGAAAGGCCACCCTCTCCCCGGGCATGAAAAAATACGCCCAGAAGCCAGTTTATTACAAAAAGCTAAAGGTTTTTTAGTGATGGTACGAATTGCTATCTTTAATAAGTAGGTAAGGAATGGGAATCAAATAACGTGTGCATTCTGACTTGTCTTTTTGTTCGCCTTCTGCGTTGCGGAAACAGTTACGTAGCTAGCTATGCGCCTGTTACCGCGCCTTGAAGGCAAACAAAAATACTGCGTCATAATTGCACAACTTATTCAATTCCCATTCCTAAGTAAGTTAATTAATTATTT
>CAZLLL010000245.1:0-5704 GCA_964560255.1 uncultured Methylomonas sp. | reverse complement strand
GGAAGCTATTTTTTCACCGTCAATCTGGCTGATCGCCAAAAAACCTTATTAACGGATGAATTCGACTTATTGCGAGCGTCTATCAACAAGGTCAAACAAAAACACCCGTTTCGACTTGATGCGATGGTGATATTGCCTGAACATTTACATGCGATTTTTACCTTGCCTGTGAATGATAAGGATTATGCAACACGCTGGATGCTAATTAAAGCAGGATTTTCCCGACACTTGCCAAAAAATGAATGGATTAATCAAAGCCGAAAATCTAAGGGGGAACGAGGTATCTGGCAACGACGTTATTGGGAGCACTGCCTTTATGATGATCAGGATTTTGAAAACCACGTTAATTACATTCACTATAATCCCGTTAAACATGGCTATGTGCAACGGGCGGTGGATTGGCAATATTCGACACTTCATCATTATATTTCCAAAGGTATATTATCGGTCGATTGGGGTACGGCTTATGAAGACACGGGGAATCTACCTTTCGGCGAAAGAGCTGGGTAGGTTGGGGTGAGGTACGAACCCCAACACAATGCCGCACAATAACATAATAAAGACCATTCATTCAATACGCCACAATTTCTGACTATTAATTGAGATGGCAGCATAAATTGCTGGGGTTCGTACTAGGCTGTCGAAGCCCTCATATTAGAGTCTATTTTATACTCTCATTTCTTTACTTTATAATACCCATATATTTTAAATAAAAACAATATATTACAGTAAGTTTGAGAAGATAAATTATGGGAAAATAAAGTCACAAATAAAGTAATTTATGTGCCTGATAAAAATATGATTTTATTGTAAGTTATTGATTGTTTTTAAAAAGAACGCTAAAAAACACTGTTTTTAGGCAAAAATAATAATTAAGCCATTGAAAATTATGATTTAATGCCTTACTTCGACAGCCTAGGCACATCCTATTATACCCTTGTTAGGGTTTTCAAAATCCTCCCTAGAAGCCCTAACATTTTAAAATTTTGGGAGAAAAATGAATGGAGTTATTATGTATTCAGTGTGTAAAAAATCATTATTTGCCTTTTTATTCTTATCTTATGCGCTATTAAGCGGAGCCTATGCGGCGGATGATAGTAAGCTCAGTCAATCTAATAAAGTATTTGATTTAGCCGAAGCGGAATATCCTGAATATTTTAGCCCTTCGGGTATGGAAACTTTTGAATTAGACGACTATTGGGTTCGTTATTATTCTATAACGGATATATATATTGGGACATTAGCAGATGAGGTTTATGTTTATGGGACTGTTTTTAATGGCTTGCTCTATGTGGGGAATATAAGTGATTTTGTCACACTAGGTAAGTGCACTGATAACTTTCCAAAGCCAGCTTGTGATGGTAATAATAATGTAGGAGCAGGGGCTCGTTTTCGTTTCGCATCAGGACAAAGTTGCAGTAATGCATTTCCAGAATATGAATATGACCCTTCGCTTTCCGAAGGCACTGAGGGTGTCTGTGGGTTTATCGAGTGTGGTGCCTGTGCAGGAGACTGGTAAACTCTATTAAGAAGAATAATACCATGGTAGGTTCGGGTGAGGTACGAACCCCAACAGAATCTCACATAAGACCAGCATGATTATCAAGGAATAGTCTTTAAATGCATAAGCACTATTTGCTGGAGTTCTCCGCCTAGCACACTGATTTTCTGAGAAGGAGGGCATTGAATAACACCTTGCAGTATCTTAAAAGTACTTTTTAGGATTTTTTTTTAACTTTTACCACTAATTTTTTCAGAGTGATACCACTCGTTATGGAGATATAAAATGTCAGAACAACCCATAAATGTGGAGAATAACAGCACCATAGATTTAGCCTTAAATCCGGCACGACTTCGATTTACATTTATCATTGCTATCGTATGGGTTATCCCCGCTATTATTATGTTAGCATTATTTGATGAAGCTAATTTCGCACTGATCCCTTTCTGGTCACTGACGTGTATCAGCTGGATTTTTGGAGGTAATTCGCGCATGTCAGCAGTGATCATTGAAGAAGGTCGAGAACCTACTGCAACGGATGGCCTGGATCTTGTTAAACAGCGATGGCTGGCGCTACTATTTGGGCCCCTTCTCTTTTCTATCGTTGTTATGCTCTGCTCATTGTTGCTTTTCTGGCTGATTAATTTAGCCAGCGGATGGGAATTTCTTGGCGCATTACTCACCATACCGACGTTTATTCTGGTTCTCATCAGTGCCGCCATCGGGTTGAATGTATATCTAATGTGCACCATTATTGGTTACGATAATGTGGGAATAATGGTTGCTGGAAAAAAACTAACGACGATTGCAATCAAAAAACCTTATTACCTGTTCAGCCTTCTAGCTGATCTTATCAGTTCAACGTTCTTTCTCACCCTTTTTTCAGGCATCATAGTCGCTTCAGCAATCTATTCTGCTTTGGCAATTACTGGAGGCATTGATTTAAGTAATCTAATCTCGATAGCACAAAGCCATACAGTGAATGACAGTGGCTTTGTCAGCGTTATTCGATCTGCATCGGTCACAATTATCGTGGTTACATGGCTTTCCTTTTTGGTGAATGTCGCAGCGATTACCTCATCCATGGCTTATAGTGGTGACGCATAATAATCGGACGGGTTAATGCGAGGCACTCTCGGCATGATTAACAAGACGCATGTTTAATACCTTCTCTAAATTTTAATCACACTCACCCTGTAGGACAAGATGAGAATGAAATTATTTTTAATCAACCTGTTAATTACGCTAGATGTCAACCAACCTGTCGTATTTTCGTGAAATAAAACTTGCTATGGAATGGGAATTGAATAAGTTGTGCAATTATGACGCAGTATTTTTGTTTGCCTTCAAGGCGCGGTAACAGGCGCATAGCTAGCGACGTAACTGTTTCCGCAACGCAGAAGGCGAACAAAAAGACAAGTCAGAATGCACACGTTATTTGATTCCCATTCCTATGCAAGTATGGGGGCTTTGCTAGGCTGTCGAAGTCCTGACCATAGGAGTTAAAGTAAATTTCTCTTTTTGGATATTCCTTGTTTTGAAAATTATTTCACTACCGTACACTTTTAAAAATCTCTGTGAAGCTTGATTTAAAAGAGTTTTAGCCTTTTTAAAAAGTGTACGGTAGTGAATTCCTTAGTAGGCTTTAGCCTGGATGTACAGCTGTATATCATTTAATATAAGCTCGAGTTTTCCACACCAGCCACAACACAGGAACACCCAGCAGTGTGGTTAACATAAAAAACTTTTCGTAACCAAACTGCTCGACCAGAGTTCCCGAATAACCACCAAAAATCTTAGGCAATAAAGTCATCAGTGATGAAAATATTGCATATTGAACAGCGGTAAATTTAATATTAGTCAAACTTGATAAAAATGCAATAAATGCCGCGCCAGCAAGGCCTGCAGAAAGATTATCCATTGCAATGGTCGCATACAACCAGATAATATCATGACCGACAGAAGCAAGTTTAATAAATAACAAGTTGGTCAGTGCTGACAGGAGTGCCCCTAAAAACAATACTCTAAATACGCCCATTTTTATCGCCATTAACCCACCTAAAAAACCACCCGCTATCGTCATAAACAGACCAAAGGTTTTGGTGATGGTGGCGATTTCAATTTTACTAAATCCTATGTCCTGATAAAAAATATTGGCCACCACACCCATAACAATATCACTGATGCGATAAAGCCCAATCACAGCAAGTAGCAGTACAGCTGTTTGCATACCATAACGATTGAAAAAATCCTTGATGGGTGCAAGATAGGTATTATTGACCATAGAGCGATTCACAAGCTGCACAGCAATCAGGATGTTTGCGACGACATAGGCATTAAGCAAAGCTAATACGATTCTTAAACTACTGATGACAAACCCCGCTAAGGGTTTATTGGAAAACAGTTCAGCTAAAGAATCACTCAGTGTTTTGACTAGCCCTGCTGTCACTATAAAAGTAAAAATAAATACTGTCACAACGGATAAAAACAATAAAAAAAATCGCGTGTAATCAGTTGTACTATAATCTGTGTCTGTTACAGTCAACTCAGGTTCCTTGATGATTAATGTTGTTAGCACGCCAACTAACATGACCAAAGCCATAATGACATAGGTACTTGACCAAGCCGCATAACTATAATGTAACTTAGTAGAACCTAACTTACTGGCTAAAAATAAACTTCCCGCACCTGCGACCAACATGCCAATTCGGTAACCTGCAATATAGGTTGCTGAGAGCATGGATTGCAGATTCGCATCGGCAGACTCAATTCGATAGGCATCAATGACAATATCCTGTGTTGCAGATGAAAAACCTAACAGCACCGCGCCGTAAGCTAACACCTCCAGATTTGAAACGCCGACGGTTGGATCCACCGAAGACATTAAAAAAATGGCAGCCATAATAGCCAGTTGAGACAACAGCATCCACGCACGACGACGCCCTAATAAGGGTGTCAAAACAGGCAGTGGTAAGCGATCAACTAAGGGTGCCCAGACAAATTTAAACGAATAACCAAGCGCAGCCCAGGAAAAATAAGTAATAGTTGATTTGGCAACCCCTGCTTCATTTAGCCATAAACCCAGAGTAGAAAAAATAAGCATGATAGGCAGGCCTGCTGAAAAACCTAAAAACAGTAGCGTAACGACTTTGGGATGCTTAAATAATTTAATATATTCCATTAGGTTTGTTAGTGTAGATTTAAAGGTGTGCTATTAAAAGAGTGTTTGCTACAAGTTTTAAGACGGGACAAATCCAAACCTATCTTCCGAGGTTATATTCATTTTAGTAGGTTTCAATAACTTATATAGAATCATTTAAAATCAATATGTTACATGCAGTCAAAAATACCAGATTTCTAATATTATATTTTATTATTTATACTGCTTTCCATAACACTCTAATTATTAATGTATTTTTAATATAAAAAACAGAAAATAGACCCGCTCAATGTAAGATATAACTGCTCAGAACTAATTTATATCTTCTTATTCATAGCCTTATTTTTTAGTGACCGAAATGACAATGGCTTGTTTTAAGTCCCGTTTTTACTGGCATCCAGCCACTCACCGACTGTTTATTAAGATAAGGCCACCCTTCACATTTTGTGTACAATTCAATAAATTAAATAGTGCATTTATGTCTGAATGGTTTATACTGATTTATCTCTTTATATCACTTATTCTCATTATGAAAAACCCAAAAACCACGATAAAAAAAGCGGATAAGTCCGTAAAATCAACTTCTAAAGCAAAAAAAACCGAAAAGTCCGTTAAGGAAATGGCGACTGAAGCAACACCTAAAAAACCTGCAGAATCCGTAAAAAAATCTATACCTAAAAAAGCCAGCCCAAAAAAGAAAGTATCTAAAAAAGATAAGGCCGTAACTTCCAGTTCTGTTGTGGCAACTCAGGAATTGACTATTTCTGATCGCATTGGTTCAACAGCAGGAAGCATTTGGCATTACTTAAGCAAAAATGGTACTTGCTCAGCTGCAAGTCTGTTCCGGGAAATTAATGAAGATGAAAAAATCATCCAGCGTAGCATCGGCTGGCTAGCTCAGGAAGGAAAAATAATTCTCAACACAACTGGCCGGAGTGAAATGATCAGCTTAAAATAGTTAGGTTGTCGGTGCACTTTGATAGAGCACTGGGTAAGGGAGATGGAAACAAATAATCATCCAATATTGCGAGTCTTTTTGTCCG